>NZ_JBHSNQ010000068.1:0-39447 GCF_042655065.1 Ureibacillus suwonensis | reverse complement strand
TGAGATTTCCCATTGCATAAGCAAGTAAGATCCCTCAAAGACGATGAGGTAGATAGGTCCGGGGTGGAAGCACGGTGACGTGTGGAGCTGACGGATACTAATCGATCGAGGACTTAACCAAAAGAAAGCTTTCAATGCCGTTATCCAGTTTTGAGAGAACAACCTCTCTACATACATAAAACAAGTCTAGTGATGATGGCAAAGAGGTCACACCCGTTCCCATACCGAACACGGAAGTTAAGCTCTTTAGCGCCGATGGTAGTTGGGGGCTTCCCTGCGAGAGTAGGACGTCGCTAGGCTCAAAAAGTCATTACTGACAGAAAGTCGGTAGTGGCTTTTTTTTGCCCCCAACTACCAAAGACCGGAGGTCAGCTCGGCGCGATACAGAAGCAGGACCAAAAAGTGAAACAGCAGACCGATTAGAAGCAGACGAGAAGCACGGGGACCAAGAAGATCAAGGAAGCGAGGCGGCCCGGAGCGCAAGCGTCGGGTACGTGAGCACCGGACCGCCGAAGCTGACGAGAGTAGCCGGTCAACGCGCTTCGGAGTTCGCGCCGATGGTAGTTGGGGACCCCCTGCGAGAGTAGGACGTCGCCAATGCTTTTCTATGTTGAAATTTGAAGTTCCATACAAATAAAGACAGAAAGTCCATTGATTTCTTGACAAGGATAAAAAGTTCGATTAATTCAAAATTAACATTTAGAGGATAAAAAATATCAAGAAAACCCCTTTCTGCATTTTATTTATAAAACTAAAATTCCATACAATCAAAAACTGAAAGTCTGTTCTGTTATATTAGACCAAAACCCAAAAAGGCACCCCGATCATAGTGGTGCCTTTTTTACTTCCTGATTTAACCCGGAAAGCCAACCATTTTTTCGTCTTAATTAAAGGAAGTTGGTGAATATTTTAATGAATTTTTGTTCGATAGGAAGCCCAAATATTAGCATAATAAAAGAAAGATCCAATTCTTTGATAAAAGGTGAAAGGGTGAAGGATTTGCCGAAAAAGACTATTTGGTTCGAAATGGAGGAAAATGAAACACCGGAACAGTGTATCGAAAGAATGTTGAAAATGGGGTACAGACCGGTTTTAAGAAAAGAAGAACCGGTTTTTCAAAGGGTTGACGGTGAAGTGGTTTATTTTCGTCAAAAAGTTCGATTTAAAGGAGAATTGATGGAAGAAAAAAATAAAAAATAATTCAAAACACGAATATTCAATAATTACTTTATATAAACGTTCGCATTTTTTCATTGATTTTCTCCTCCACCCTTGCTACAATGAACAGAGGAAAAGTCCCACATATATGCTAGAGGATATGGCTCTAGTGTCTCTACCCGACACCGTAAATGTCGGACTATGCGGGAAAGCAACTTTTTGGATGATTCGGCAGGTTGGAATTGAATAAACACCGGCCTCCTATTGCTATGTCCTCAGGTAAGCTGCTTTCTATCGTATAGCGAAGGCGGGCTATTTGAGGACTTTTTATTCGGAATCAAAAGTAAGAGATTGAAATAAAAAGGAGCGTTTTGGATGAATCCTAAAATCGGCGTCATTATGGGAAGTTCCAGCGATTGGGAAACAATGAAACATGCTTGTGATATTTTAGACGAGTTAAAAATTCCTTATGAAAAAAAAGTGGTATCAGCCCATCGGACTCCTGATTTAATGTTTGAATATGCTGAAACTGCCCGTTCACGGGGAATCGAAGTGATTATTGCCGGAGCTGGGGGAGCTGCCCATTTACCGGGGATGGTTGCAAGTAAAACAACCTTGCCAGTTATCGGTGTACCTGTGCAATCAAAAGCATTAAATGGACTTGATTCATTACTTTCCATTGTTCAAATGCCAGGAGGGGTTCCTGTGGCGACGGTGGCGATAGGGAAAGCCGGCGCAACGAATGCAGGACTCTTAGCGGCGCAAATTTTATCCATTACAGATAAACAATTGGCAGAGAAACTGGAAGCTCGACGGGAACAATTAAAACAAAAAGTGTTGGAAAGTTCAGGTGACTTAAAGTGATGAAAACGATCTACCCCGGCCAAACAATCGGCATCATCGGTGGCGGACAGTTAGGACGAATGATGGCTCTCAGTGCAAAAGAGGCTGGTTTTAAAATTGCGGTTCTTGATCCGACAATGGATTCACCATGCGGACAAGTCGCAGATATACAAATAGTGGCTCCTTATGATGATCAAACCGCACTTGAAGAGTTGGCGGAAGTAAGTGACGTCATCACTTACGAATTTGAAAATATCGATTATGAAGGACTCAAAAAATTAACAGAGATCGCCTATGTGCCTCAAGGTGCTGAAATTATCCGCATCACCCAAAACCGTGTGACAGAAAAGCAGGCAATTGTGGAAGCGGGTTGCCCGGTGGCTCCTTATATCGTTTGTGACAGCTATGAGGAACTTGTAGAGAAAATCGATCAAATCGGTTATCCGAGCATTGTAAAAACTGCCCGTTTCGGATATGACGGAAAAGGCCAACAAAAGCTTCAATCAAAAGAGGATTTGCCACTCGCAAAAAGCTTGTTTGAACATTCCCAATGTATCGTGGAAGGCTTTATTCCTTTCGAAAAGGAAATTTCGGTAATTATCCAAAGGAACGGAAACGGAGAAACGTATTGCTTGCCAGTGGGCGAAAATATTCATGTGAATCACATTTTGCATGAAACGATTGTTCCAGCCCGTATTTCCGATCAAACGAAACAATTGGCGGAAGAAGCGGCCCATAAAATTGCGGAACACTTGCAATTAATTGGAACGTTGGCGGTAGAAATGTTCGTGCTGAAGGATGGACAAATTATTATTAATGAATTGGCTCCAAGACCTCATAATTCCGGCCACTATTCCATTGAAGCGTGCAATATTTCTCAATTCGGACAACATATCCGTGCGATAGCCGGTTGGCCGCTAAGAAAACCGAAATTGCATTCTCCGGTGGTGATGGTGAATGTATTGGGTCAACATGTAGCGCCACTGATCAATTCCATAACCAAATATCCACATTGGTCTGTTCACCTTTACGGAAAAAAAGAGGCGAAAGTGAACAGAAAAATGGGACATGTAACCATACTAACAGATGACATTGATGCAACATTAAAGGAAATTGAAGATTCTGGCATTTGGAGATAAAAGAAAAGGAGATTCGCAGATGATTGAACGTTATACTCGCCCTGAAATGGGGGCTATTTGGACTGAAGAAAATAAATTCAACGCATGGCTTGAAGTGGAAATTTTGGCTTGCGAAGCTTGGTCTGAACTTGGTGTCATTCCAAAAGAAGATGTTGAAAAGTTACGTCAAAATGCAACATTCGATATCAACCGCATTTATGAAATTGAACAAACAACCAAACATGACGTCGTAGCGTTTACCCGCGCGGTATCCGAGTCGCTGGGCGAAGAGAAAAAATGGGTTCATTATGGACTCACTTCAACGGATGTTGTCGATACAGCCCTTTCTTATTTGATTAAACAAGCCAACAACATTTTACGGAAAGATCTTCACAACTTTATTGATGTATTGACAGAAAAGGCAAAAGAACACAAATACACAGTTATGATGGGACGCACCCATGGCGTACATGCGGAACCGACAACATTCGGTTTAAAGCTGGCTCTATGGCGTGAAGAAATGTTGCGTAATTTAGAACGCTTTGAAAGAGCGGCCAAAACGATTGAAACAGGAAAAATTTCCGGTGCGGTCGGAACTTATGCCAACATCGATCCATTTGTTGAAAAATATGTGTGCGAAAAATTGGGACTTACTCCTGCACCAATTTCAACCCAAACATTGCAGCGGGACCGCCATGCGGAATACATTGCGACATTGGCTTTAATTGCGACATCCATCGAAAAATTCGCAACGGAAATCCGCGGTTTGCAAAAATCCGAAACTCGCGAAGTGGAAGAAGGATTTGCAAAAGGACAAAAAGGTTCTTCCGCAATGCCGCATAAGCGCAACCCGATCGGCTCCGAAAACATGGCCGGAATTGCCCGCGTGATTCGTGGACATGTGGTTACCGCTTATGAAAATGTTCCATTATGGCATGAACGGGATATTTCCCATTCATCCGCAGAACGAATCATCATTCCTGATACGACAATTGCATTGAACTACATGTTGAACCGTTTCGCAAATATTGTGAAAAACTTGACTGTTTTCCCTGAAAATATGAAACGCAATATGGATGCAACGTTTGGACTTATTTATTCACAACGCGTTCTATTGAAGTTGATTGACAAAGGCCTGTCCCGTGAAGAAGCTTACGATACAGTCCAACCGCTCACTGCGAAAGCATGGGATGAACAGCGTCCGTTCCGTCCATTGGTGGAAGCGGATGAAAAAATCGGTTCGCTTTTATCGAAAGAAGAAATTGATGATTGTTTCGATTACAACTGGCATTTGAAAAATGTGGATTATATTTTTGACCGTTTAGGATTAAATGAGTAATTCAAAAAAAAACACCAATTCTAAATTACTGGGGGAAACGGGTATGGAAAAAGGCGCATTGTTATATGAAGGAAAAGCGAAACGCTTATATGCAACAGATCAGGAAGACGTATTGTTTGTGGAATATAAAAACAGCGCCACTGCCTTCAACGGTCTTAAAAAAGCAGAAATTGAAGGCAAAGGGATCTTGAACAATAAAATTTCCACCATCATTTTTGAACAACTGAAACAACAGGGAATTGAATCCCATTTTATTAAAAGAATTTCCGAAAACGAACAGCTTGTTAGAAAAGTGGAAATCATCCCGCTTGAAGTGGTTGTCCGCAATATTGCAGCAGGCAGCTTTTCAGAGCGTCTGGGCATTGAAGAAGGCACAGCCTTAAAGCGTCCGATAGTGGAGTTTTATTACAAAAACGATGCATTAAAAGATCCGATCATCAATAACGACCATATTGATATTCTTGGTCTTGCAACAAAAGAAGAAGTTGAAACAATCACAAATCTCGCTTTAAAAGTGAACGAAGCCTTACGGAAGATTTTTGAAAAAATCGGTGTCATTTTGGTGGACTTTAAATTGGAATTCGGCCGGGACAAAGACGGAAACATATTGCTTGCCGATGAAATTTCACCGGACACATGCCGGCTTTGGGATGCAGAAACGAAAGAGAAATTGGACAAAGACGTGTTCAGGCGAGATCTTGGAAGTTTAACAGATGTATATAACATTATACTTTCTAGACTTGGAGGAAATTGATGATGAAAAAAGTGAAGATTTACGTCACATTGCGTGAAAGTGTATTGGACCCTCAAGGTTCAGCCGTGAAAGGTTCTTTAGTCAACATGGGATACAAAGAAGTGGAAGATGTCCGCATCGGGAAATATTTGGAATTGCTCATTTCCGATACAGAGCGGGATATCGATGCATTGGTAAAAGAAATGTGTGAAAAGCTGCTTGCGAACACAGTGATCGAGGATTATCGCTTTGAAATCGAGGAGGCTCAATAATCATGAAATTTGCTGTACTCGTTTTCCCAGGGTCGAACTGTGACGTCGATATGTACCATGCCATCAAAGACGAACTTGGCGAAGAAGTGGAATATGTTTGGCATGATGCGGAAGATTTGAGCGAATTTGACGCCATTTTGATTCCGGGCGGTTTCTCATATGGAGACTATCTACGCTGCGGTGCCATGGCAAGCCAGTCAAAGGTGATGCAAGCAGTGAAAAAAGCGGCGGAAGAAGGAAAACCGATTTTGGGAGTCTGCAACGGATTCCAAATTTTGACGGAAGCCGGACTTTTACCTGGCGCACTGCTCCGCAATAAAAACTTAAAATTCATTTGCCGTACGGTTCCGTTAAAAGTTGAAAACAACCAAACATTGTTTACCAATCAATATGAACAAGGGCAAATCATTCAAATTCCGATTGCCCACGGTGAAGGAAACTACTTCTGTGACGAGGAAACGTTGAAAAAATTAAAAGAAAACAACCAAATCGTGTTCACTTATTCAGGAGAAAATCCGAACGGAAGTCTTGAAAACATTGCTGGTATTGTGAACGAGCGTGGCAACGTTCTTGGCATGATGCCCCATCCGGAACGCGCGGTGGATGCATTACTTGGCAGTGCAGATGGACTGGCGTTATTCAAATCAATTGTGAAACAGTGGAGGGAATCACATGTCTAATTTTGAACCAACAGCAGAACAAATTAAGGAGCAGAAGCTTTACCGCGACTTGGGGTTAAGTGATGAAGAATTTGCGAAGATTGAAGAAATTTTAGGTCGTCTTCCAAATTGGACAGAAACAGGTTTGTTCTCTGTAATGTGGTCTGAACACTGTTCTTATAAAAACTCCAAGCCGGTGTTGCGCAAATTCCCTACAAGCGGTCCCCGCGTATTGCAAGGTCCTGGTGAAGGGGCAGGGATTGTGGACATTGGTGACGAGCAAGCCGTTGTATTCAAAATGGAATCCCATAACCATCCTTCAGCCATTGAACCATACCAAGGAGCCGCAACAGGGGTTGGCGGAATTATCCGCGACGTATTTTCCATGGGAGCGCGTCCAATTGCACTGCTAAACTCTTTGCGTTTTGGCGAATTAAAAACACCTCGGGTGAAATACTTGTTTGAAGAAGTTGTCGCCGGGATCGCCGGTTATGGTAACTGTATCGGAATTCCGACTGTTGGCGGCGAAGTACAATTTGACCCATGCTATGAAGGAAATCCTTTGGTTAACGCCATGTGCGTTGGGTTAATCGATCATAAAGACATCCAAAAAGGTGTTGCCAAAGGTGTTGGAAACACAGTGATGTATGTAGGTGCAAAAACGGGCCGCGACGGAATTCACGGTGCCACTTTCGCGTCGGAAGAATTGAGTGAAGAATCCGATGAAAAACGTCCGGCGGTTCAAGTGGGAGACCCATTCATGGAAAAACTTCTGCTTGAAGCATGCCTGGAAGTGGTAAAATCCGATGCGCTTGTCGGAATCCAGGACATGGGAGCGGCAGGACTCACTTCATCTTCTTCAGAGATGGCATCAAAAGCCGGATACGGTATTGAAATGAACCTGGACTTGGTTCCTCAACGGGAAACAGGAATGACTGCCTATGAAATGATGCTTTCCGAATCACAGGAACGGATGCTTTTAGTCGTGAAACAAGGCCGTGAAGAAGAAATCAAAAAAATCTTTGAAAAGTACGGTTTGGACGCGGTGGCAATCGGCCGGGTAACAGAGGATAAAATGCTCCGCCTCATTCATAAAGGGGAAGTGGTGGCAGAAGTCCCTGCGGATGCGTTGGCGAAAGATGCGCCAGTTTACCACAAACCATCCAAAGAACCGGAATATTATAGAGAGTTCCAAGCGATGGAAAACAGCGAACCGGAAGTGGATGATTTCAAAGAAACATTGAAACAATTGCTTCAAGCCCCTACGGTTGCATCAAAAGAATGGGTATATGATCAATTTGACTACCAAGTGCGTACCAACACAGTGGTGACACCTGGTTCCGATGCGGCTGTATTGCGCGTAAGAGGCACAAATAAAGGGCTTGCGATGACAGCTGACTGCAACTCCCGCTACATTTTCCTGGATCCGGAAACAGGCGGTAAAATCGCAGTGGCGGAAGCTGCCCGCAACATTGTCGCATCCGGTGGAGAACCATTGGCAATCACGGACTGCTTAAACTTTGGAAATCCGGAAAAACCGGAAATCTTCTGGCAACTTGAAAAAAGTGCCGATGGAATTGCTGCGGCATGCACCGCTTTAGAAACACCGGTTATCAGCGGAAACGTATCCCTTTATAACGAACACTCCGGTCAAGCGGTATATCCAACACCAACAATCGGCATGGTTGGATTAGTGGAAGATTTATCCCATGTAACAACGCAAGAAGTAAAACAAGCTGGCGACATCGTTTATTTACTTGGGGAAACCAAAACAGAATTCGGCGGATCCGAACTTCAAAAATTGGTTTATGGAAAAATCTTCGGTAAAGCACCGTCAATCGATTTGGAAGAAGAGGCTGCACGCCAAAAAGCATTGCTTTCTGCCATTCGCGCAGGACTCGTTCAGTCTGCTCATGACGTGGCTGAAGGCGGCGTAGCAGTTGCATTGGCGGAAAAAACTTTTAATGCGAATGGTCTCGGAATCCACGTGAAATTAGAGGGTTCACCTGTAACCGCATTATTCAGTGAATCACAATCCCGCTTTATTGTAACGGTGAAAGAAGAAGATGCGGCATCGTTTGAACAAATGATTCCGGATGCGCAAAAAATTGGTGTAGTAACAAACGATGGAAAAATCACCATTGAAGGGGAACCAGGTTTATTGGTTGAAGGTTCTGTAGATGAATTTTGTTCTGCTTGGAAAGGAGCTATCCCATGCTTGCTGAAATCAGAGGCTTAAACGAAGAATGTGGTGTTTTTGGGATATGGGGCCATGAAGCAGCAGCCAAAATGAGCTACTACGGCCTGCATGCGCTTCAACATCGAGGACAAGAAGGTGCTGGCATCGTCGCGACAGACGGCCAGTACTTTAAAATCGTGAAAGGTGAAGGCCTGGTCAATGAAGTATTCAATGAAGAAAAATTAAATAGTTTGGAAGGAAATGCTGCAATTGCCCATGTTCGCTATACAACGGCAGGTGGAGGGGGAATTGACAACGTTCAGCCCCTTTTATTCCGTTCCTCCACTGGCACAATGGCAGTAGCCCATAACGGAAATTTGGTGAATGCCAATCATCTAAAACAACATCTTGAGCGCTCAGGAAGTATTTTCCATTCAACTTCAGATACGGAAGTCATTGTGCATCTTATCAAAAAAAGCAAAAAACCCAATTTTCTCGAGCAAGTGAAAGAAGCCCTTTCCTTGTTGAAAGGGGCTTTCTCCATCATTATTTTAACGAAAGATAAAATGATTCTAGCCCGGGATCGCAATGGGTTGCGCCCGCTTTCCATCGGCAGAGTGGGTGATGCATGGGTGGCTGCTTCCGAAACATGTGCTTTCGATTTAATTGGTGCGGAATATGTCCGGGAAGTTCAACCGGGTCAATTGGTCATTATTTCGAATAATGGCATCGAGGAAGACCGGTACGCGTTAATGGAACGCCGGGCAATGTGCGCAATGGAATATGTTTATTTTGCACGTCCTGATTCCAATATCGATCAAGTCAACATTCATATGGCCCGCAAACGGATGGGAAAACAATTGGCCAGAGAAATGGGTCATATCGATGCGGATGTTGTGACAGGTGTTCCGGATTCTTCCATTTCCGCTGCCATTGGATTTGCTGAAGAAATCGGGATTCCTTATGAAATGGGATTAATCAAAAACCGGTATGTCGGCCGGACATTTATTCAACCAACACAGGAATTGCGTGAACGCGGAGTGAAAATGAAACTTTCACCTGTTGTTCAAGTGGTGCGCGGCAAACGTGTCGTAATGGTGGATGATTCCATTGTCCGCGGAACGACTTCACGCAGAATCGTCAAAATGTTGAAAGAAGCAGGAGCGAAAGAAGTGCATGTGGCAATCACTTCTCCGCCAATTTCCAATCCTTGTTTCTATGGCATTGATATTTCATCCGATGAAGAATTAATTGCTACTGGAAGAACGATTGATGAAATCCGGGAAGCAATTGGTGCGGATTCCTTGACGTTTTTATCGCCCGAAGGATTGGTAGAAGCCGTTTCAAGACCTTTTGATGATGAGTACGGCGGTCTTTGCATGGCTTGCTTTACTGGAAAATATCCAACAGAAATTTTCCCGGACACTGTCTTACCACATATCAAGGAACTTTCACGTTAAGGAGGAAGAATCATGTCAAAAGCATATGAGCAAGCGGGGGTAAATATTGAAGCAGGTTATGAAGCGGTTAAACGCATGAAGTCCCATGTCGAGAGAACAAACCGCCTTGGGGTGATGGGAGCGTTTGGCAGCTTCGGTGGCATGTTCGATTTATCTTCACTGAACTTAAAGGAACCGGTTCTTATTTCTGGTACAGATGGTGTCGGGACAAAATTGAAACTGGCATTTATGGCAGATAAACACAACACAATCGGCATTGATTGCGTGGCCATGTGCGTCAATGACATTGTGGCCCAAGGTGCGGAACCATTGTATTTTCTCGATTATATCGCGATTGGAAAAGCGGATCCTGCAAAGATTGAACAGATTGTCAGCGGTGTTGCGGACGGCTGTGTGCAGGCAGGCGCAGCATTGATCGGCGGTGAAACGGCTGAGATGCCAGGTTTATATGATGAAGATGAATACGATGTGGCCGGTTTTGCTGTGGGTGCTTGCGAAAAATCGAAAGTGGTCACTGGAGAAAAAATTGTGGAAGGTGACGTGCTTGTCGGACTTGCATCCAGCGGTGTGCATTCCAATGGCTATTCCTTGGTACGCAAAATTGTTTTTAATGATTGCGGTTATCAATTTGATGAAGTGATTGAAGGCTATGAGGATTTGGGGCCAATTGGCGGGTCGCTTCTCACACCGACGAAAATTTACGCGAAACCGGTGCTGGAAGTGTTGAAACAAGTGGACGTTCACGGAATGGCCCACATCACGGGCGGCGGATTTTATGAAAACTTGCCTCGCATGATGCCGGAAGGATTGGCAACGGAGATCGATTTAGGAACATGGGAAATCCCACGCATTTTTGAATTCTTAAAAGATAAAGGATCACTGCAGGATCGCGACTTGTACAACGTATTTAATATGGGAATTGGATTCGTCCTTTCCGTTTCAGCCGAAGATGCGGACAAAGTGGTGGAAATTGCGGAAGCCCACGGGGAGAAAGCGTTCAAAATCGGCCGTGTTGTTAAAGGCGAAGGAGTAATATTTAATGGAAATCACGATGGGAGCTTAAGTCAATGACAACAAAAATAGCGGTTTTTGCTTCAGGCAGCGGGACAAATTTCCAAGCGATCCAAGAATCCATTGAACGTGGGGAATTGGATGCCAAAATTGAATTGGTGGTAACGGATAAACCGAATGCATATGTGGTCAAAAGGGCAGAAAAATTCGGCATCCCGGTTTTCGCTTTCTCACCGAAAGAGTACGGTTCAAAGGCTACATATGAATCTGCCATTGCCGAAAGATTAGAAGAAAAAGAAGTGGAATGGATCGTTTTGGCAGGCTATATGCGATTAGTTGGCGAAACGCTGCTTTCCAAGTATCCGAATAAAATTGTCAATATTCATCCCTCTTTATTGCCGGCATTCCCTGGCAAAGATGCCATTGGACAAGCGATGGAGCACGGTGTGAAAATTACCGGTGTGACAGTCCATTATGTGGATGAAGGGATGGATACCGGCCCAATCATTGCCCAACAAGCAGTGGAAGTGGTGGAAGGCGACCGGGAAGCGACGGAAGAACGCATTCATCAAGTGGAACATGTACTTTACCCAAAAACGTTAAAAAAATTATTTGAAAATAAATAATTTCAAAAAGATAGGCTAAATTTGAAAAAACAAATTGGAGGCTTTGACTGTGGCTAAACGTGCACTGATTAGTGTTTCAAACAAAGATGGAATTGTAGAATTCGCGAAAGAATTGGTTGCTTTAGGGTATGAAATCTTATCTACAGGCGGTACGAAAAAATTGCTTCAAGAAAATAACGTGCCCGTAACCGGAGTAGATGAAGTGACAAAATTCCCTGAAATTCTTGATGGCCGTGTGAAAACATTAAATCCGATGATTCACGGCGGATTATTGGGGAAATTTGATGATCCTTCCCACCAGGCGCAAATGAAAGAACATGGAATTGAACCGATTGAAATCGTTTGTGTCAACCTATATCCATTCGTAGAAACCATTTCTAAACCGGATGTGACGTATGAAGAAGCGATTGAAAACATCGATATTGGCGGTCCGACAATGTTGCGTGCGGCGGCGAAAAACCACCAATATGTAACAGTCATCGTGGACAGCAACGACTATGCTACGGTGCTTGAAGAATTGAAAGCAAATGGTGCAACAACTTTCGAAACGCGCAAAAAACTTGCTGCGAAAGTGTTCCGTCACACAGCAAGCTATGATGCATACATTTCCAACTATTTAACGGAAGAAGAATTCCCGGAAAACTTAACATTGACTTACGAATTAAAACAAACTTTGCGCTACGGTGAAAACCCTCACCAAAAAGCGGCATTTTATAAAAAACGCTTAGGATCGGACTTCTCGCTTGCTTATGCAACGCAATTGCATGGGAAAGAACTTTCCTACAACAACATCCAAGACGGAAATGCCGCTCTTCAAATCGTGAAAGAATTCAAAGAGCCGGCTGCAGTGGCGGTAAAACATATGAATCCATGCGGCGTCGGAATTGGAAGCACAATTGAAGAAGCCTTTGACCGTGCTTATGAATCTGACCCTGTTTCCATTTTCGGCGGAATCATTGCATTAAACCGTGAAGTGGATGCAGCGACAGCCGAAAAATTGAGCAAAATCTTCCTTGAAATTATCATTGCGCCTTCATTCAGCGAAGAAGCATTGGAAATTTTAACGAAAAAGAAAAATATCCGTTTGTTGACAATCAACTTCGCCCAAGAAAAAAGAGATCCGTTTAAAGTGGTTTCCGTTGAGGGCGGCCTGCTCGTCCAAGAAGATGATACGTACGGTTTCGAGGATGCAGAGATTAAAGTGGTAACGGACCGCGAACCAACGGAAGAAGAATGGGAAGCTTTAAAACTTGGCTGGGCGGTTGTAAAACACGTGAAATCAAATGCCATCGTCGTAAATAATAAAGAAATGACATTAGGAATCGGCGCTGGTCAAATGAACCGTGTCGGTGCCGCAAAAATCGCTTTGGAGCAAGCAGGGGAAAAAGCAAAAGGAGCCGTGTTGGCATCCGACGCATTCTTCCCAATGCCGGATACAGTGGAAGAAGCGATTAAAGCGGGAATTACAGCGATTATTCAACCAGGCGGATCCATCCGGGACCAAGATTCCATCGATGCGGCGAACAAAGCTGGAATAGCCATGGTATTTACAGGAGTAAGACATTTCAAACATTAATGAATAAAGGCGGCTCGATTCGTAGCCGTCTTTTCTAAAGCTGCGGGCATTTTTGAAATTTATCCCTTGAAAAGTAATATTCCCAATAGTATATAGGAGGGGACTGACTATATGAAAGTGTTAGTAGTTGGCAGTGGTGGACGCGAGCACGCAATCGCCAAGAAATTCAGCATTTCCCCATCGGTTGAAAAAGTGTATGTGGCACCGGGAAATGACGGAATGCGTGACTGCGCGGAATTGGTTGCCATCGATGCATTGGATTTTGAAAACTTGGCCAAATTCGTGAAAGAGCAACAAATCGACTTAACGTTTGTAGGACCAGAACAACCACTTGCAGCAGGAATCGTGGATTATTTCCAGGAACAAGGTTTGGCGATTTTTGGTCCAACAAAAAAAGCTGCACAAATCGAAAGCAGCAAATCGTTTGCAAAACAATTGATGAAAAAATACAACATTCCAACCGCTGTATATGAAACATTCACTGAAGTGGATAAAGCGATTGAGTATATCAAAGAAAAAGGTGCGCCAATCGTTGTCAAAGCCGATGGACTGGCAGCCGGAAAAGGCGTAGTGGTGGCCATGACGGAACAGGAAGCCATTGATGCGGTAACGGACATGATCGGCAATCAGCGCTTCGGGGAATCTTCATCGAAAGTGGTCATCGAAGAATTTTTGGAAGGGGAAGAATTCTCTTTCATGTCCTTTGTACATAAAGGACAAATTTATCCAATGGTGATTGCCCAAGACCATAAACGCGCATATGATGGGGATCAAGGTCCAAACACAGGCGGCATGGGCGCATATTCTCCGGTTCCGCAAATTCCGGAAGAAATGGTTTCCCGCGCCTATACAGAAATCATTGAACCGACTGTCAAAGCCATGGAAGCTGAAGGGGCATCCTTTACCGGCATTTTATATGCAGGGTTGATTTTGACAAAAGAAGGACCGAAAGTGATTGAATTCAACGCGCGTTTCGGTGACCCGGAAACACAAGTGGTGCTTCCTCGCATGTCATCCGATTTTGGAGAGTTCATGAAAGCATTGATGGATGAAAAACCTTTCGATTTGCAATGGTCTGATGAAGCAATGCTGGGCGTTGTGATTGCCGCAGAAGGATACCCGGGAGAGATTGAAAAAGGTAATCCGCTTCCAAACTTGGAAGAGCTGAGCGGAGAAGTGGAAGTATATCATGCCGGAACGAAGCTGAAAGATGGACAATATGTCGGAAACGGCGGCCGCGTGTTACTCGTGGCGGCAAAAGCAAACACTTTGAAAGAAGCGAAAGAAAAAGTATATGCAGCCATTGGAAAATATTCGTGGGATCATTTCTTCTACCGCAAAGATATCGGTTGGAGAACGTTCAAATAATTTTTATGGGATAAATACGGCAAAAAAGCACAAACCAATAATGAGGTTTGTGCTTTTCTTAACGAGTGTTGATTATTTTGAGCGTTTCTGACTGTGGGCAACGGCTTTAACCGCTTTTGCAGCCTGATTTGCTTCAGTGCCGGCAGGAGTTGTGCTGGCAACCTTTTCAGCCACATTTGCAGCAGTTTGCAACAGTTCAGCCCCTTCGTTACCGCTTGCGCTTTGGGCTTGGGAACTTTGGCTTTGATTCTGGTTGCCGCTATTGTATTTTGAGTTGAAAGCGGTCATTAAACTGTCCGCATCCATAAAATCCTGGATGGAACTGGATACCGCATCTTTTACGTTATTGCTGAAGAGGGCCTTCGTTGGACAATAGAAGAAAAGACCTTCCGCAATTTTCATCGCACCGGCTGCAACAGACAGGGTTCCCAACATTCTGCTGCCGTTTTCTTTCACTAAATGGCTGATTCCGCAAGCTGTCAAACCAATCCCTAATACAAGACGGACGAAGGCGCTTTTTTCAGAAATATTTTCTTCCAACAAGAAAATCCACCCCTTTTCGCATGAAATGAATTGAATGAATTCACTTTAATTTAATAAAGTGCTGTGTTACGATAAAAGCAACTGCGCTTGCTTTTCAGCAATGTTAGTATGTGCGAATAAAACGCAAATAAACGAAATAAATAATTTATATATAATAGAAGGGAGTGTAACAAATGCCACAATCGTTTTGGAAAATACAAGAAATCCGCGATCAAGTTGCAGTCATCGAAGGAAAAAAATCGCCAGCAATCGTTTTGAAAAATGCACGATACATACATAGTGTGTTAAAACAATGGTTATATGGAAATATTTGGATATTAGGGAGCCGGATTATTTATGTGGGAAAAGAAATGCCGGAAAACGTATCTGAAGCCGAAGTGATCGATTTGGAAGGAAAGACGGTTGTACCAGGTTATATTGAACCGCATGTTCACCCATTCCAACTGTATAATCCGGTGTCGTTTGCAGATTATGCAGCCCAATTTGGGACAACGATGTTTATCAGCGACAACCAGCACTTTGCTTTACAACTCCCGACCAAGAAAACGTTTTCACTGTTGGATGAGCTGAGTAAATATCCATTTGCTTTTTACTGGTGGACCCGCTACGATTCGCAAACGGAAATGGAAAATGAAGATCAGATTTTTACAAATAAATCGATTTTTGAATGGATTGAAAGGGACGACGTATTGCTTGGCGGGGAATTGACAGGATGGCCCCGCCTGTTGCGCGGCGACGACCAGATGCTCTATTGGATCCAGTCATCGAAGAAAAAAGGGAAAAAAATTGAAGGGCATTTTCCGGGCGCTTCGGAAAAAACCCTTGTGAGAATGAAGCTTCTTGGAGCGGACGGCGATCATGAAGCAATGACGGCAGAGGATGTGGAAAAACGCATTTTACATGGCTATGGGGTCACTTTAAGATATTCCTCCATCCGTCCTGATCTTCCAAATCTATTAAAAGGGATCTTGGAGAAAAAGCTAAATATATTCGACCATCTCATGATGACAACAGATGGCTCAACCCCTGTTTTCCATCGTGATGGCGTGATGGACATGTGCATCCGGCAGGCGCTCGATACCGGAGTCGATCCGATTGATGCGTATAACATGGCGACCTACAATATTGCAAGATATTATAATTTATCCCACTTGCACGGCATGATTGCGACAGGCAGATTTGCCACGTTGAACATTTTGACGGATGAATTCCATCCAAATCCTGAATCGGTATTATCCAAAGGAGTTTGGTTGAAAAAAGAAGGACAAAAAGTGCAGTCTTTGCCGGAAATCGATTGGAATCAGTATTTTGAACCACTTGAAATCGGCTTCGATTTAACCGATGATGATTTCCAATTATCAACGCCAATTGGAATTGAATTAGTGAACGATGTGATTACAAAACCTTATTCCGTCAATTTCCCATTGCACAAAAATGAACTTTCTCCTGATTCCGATGAGAGTTTATTGATTTTAATAGATCGGAAGGGTAAATGGCGAATTAATACGATGCTGAAAGGCTTTGCAAAGAATGTAAGAGGGTTTGCTTCTTCACATCCCAATACCGGAGACATCGTTTTAATCGGAAAAAATAAGCAGGATATCATAAAAGCCTTTCACGAAATGAAAAAGATGAAGGGCGGTATTGTCCTCACAGAAAACAATGAAGTGATTGTGTCGCTCCCATTGGCCGGCGCCGGAAACTTCTATATCGGGAACATGGAAGAGTTGATCGAAAAAGAAGCCGCGCTGAAAGCTGCCTTAAGAGAAAGAGGATATAAGCATACCGATGCGATTTATACATTATTCTTTTTAGAATCAACCCATTTACCTTATATTCGCATCACACAAAAGGGAATTTTTGACGTCATGAAAAAAGAGGTTATGATTCCTTCTGTGATGCGCTAGCTGAAAGGATGAAAAGCATGATTTCAAAAAAAGCGTTGTTTTGTGTTTTCGCCAGCATTTCGCTGCTTGCGGCATGTGGAGATAAAGAAAAAAGCATAGAAGATTCAGAGGAACCGGTTGAACCAATTGAAGAAGAAACGGAAGAATTGTATCCGGCGCCATTCACGGGAGAAATGCTTTCAGAAGAGATCACAATGAGACCTGTTCTTGCGACAATCAATAATCACCCCGCTGCCCGTCCCCAATCCGGCATAGCAAGTGCGGATGTCGTTTATGAGATGCTTGCGGAAGGGGATGTAACAAGATTTTTGGCACTGTACCAATCGGAATTTCCTGAGAAAATCGGTCCAATCCGAAGTGCCCGCTCCTACTTCGTTGAACTGGCGGAAGGACTTGACGCCTTCTACATTGCCCATGGTTTCAGCCCTGAAGCAAAGCGGATGCTTGAGAGCGGCATGGTGGACAACATCAACGGAATGTATTACGATGGCTCATTCTTCAAGCGCTCCAAAGATCGGGTGGCACCGCATAACTCCTATTTTATTACCGACAATTTGGAAGCTGCGGCGGAAAAAGTGAACGCTTCACTTCTCTATCAGAAAAAAGTATCGTATACTTATTATGATAAAGAAGAAAGTCCTAAAACCGGTGTGCAAGCAGACAAAATACAAGTCCGTTACGGCAGGAATGAAAACTTTAACAGCAGCTATACCTATGATTCTGCCAGCAACACTTATACCCGTTCTTCCGGTGGGACAGTGACGACGGATTTATTGACTGGAGAACCGGTGAAGGTATCCAATGTATTAATATTTGAAATGGCGCATACGGTGATTGACGATAAAGGCCGCCGTGACATCGATATTTATTCGGGCGGAAGCGCATATCTCTTCCAACAGGGGATGATGCGGGTCGTTCGATGGGAAAACAAGGATGGCGTTTTAACGGCGGTGGAAAGCGACGGCAGTGAAGTGAAATTTGTACCAGGTCATACATGGATTCATTTTGTTCCAACAAATCCAGGAATCGATGCTTCTGTAACTTACACAGCTTCTGACCAGCAAAGTTGAAAGGGTGATGAAAATGCAGGTTGATAAAATTCGTGGTCCTCAGACAGATCAACTATTCAGAGCAATATTGGAACTACGGGACCTTGAAGAATGTTATAGATTTTTTGATGATTTATGCACAATCAGCGAAATCCAGTCGATGGCTCAACGATTTGAAGTGGCCCACCTGTTGAGATTGAAAAAAACGTATGAAACAATCAAAAAGGAAACAGGGGCTTCCACGGCAACCATTTCCCGGGTGCGCCGCTGTTTCGATTATGGCAACGACGCATATGAGGAAATGTTGAGCCGTTTATATCCCGATGAAAAACCATATGAACCAAAAAAATAAACCCTTAATCAGGTTGTCTTACGCTTCAAAAGCGAAGGCAACTTTTTTGTGCATCCACGCCGATGAAAAATCTGTCCGCTTTTGTGGATGATGAAGTTGTGAATTTCGGAAAGTACAACTTTGAGATATACTAATAAGCACAGAATATGATTAGGAATAGGTGAGACCTTTATGGATTTTAAACATTGGAGACATGCATTTAAAATTGATCCATCGAAAGAACTTTCGGATGAAGATTTGGAAAAGGTATGCGAATCCGGCACAGATGTCATCATCGTTGGCGGAACGGATGATGTGACGTTGGATAACGTGCTCGAACAGCTTGTCCGGATTAGAAGATATTCTGTACCGGTCGCATTGGAAATATCCACGATCGAATCCATCACGCCCGGATTTGACTATTATCTGATTCCAACCGTATTAAACAGCACGAATACAAAATGGGTAAAAGATTTGCATCATGCTGCCATCAAAGAATACGGAGACATCATGGTTTGGGACGAGCTGATCGCGGAAGGCTATGTTATATTGAACCCGGATTGCAAAGCGGCAGGGGCAACGGAAGCCGATGCCAATTTATCGAAAGAGGACGTCATTGCTTATGCAAGACTTGCGGAAAATTACTTTAAACTGCCCATCTTTTATTTGGAATACAGCGGTACATATGGGGATGTAGAAATCGTCAAAGCCGTCAAGGAAGTGCTGGAGGACGCGCGATTATTTTACGGCGGCGGCATCAAATCGGCGGCCCAGGCGGAAGAAATGGCCCAATTTGCTGACACGGTCGTTGTTGGAAATGTCATTTATGAAGATTTGAAAGAAGCCTTGAAAACAGTGGAGGCAGTGAAAAGCTTGTCAAAGTGACCGATGCGAAAATAATGGCATTGTAGTATAATAGAACAAACGTTTGGTATAGTGAGGTGCACCATGGAACAGTTGACAAAAAATTTATTGAACGGAATGAATCCACAACAACAGGAAGCGGTCAAAACGACAGAAGGCCCCCTTCTCATCATGGCTGGTGCAGGTTCGGGGAAAACAAGGGTATTGACCCACCGGATTGCATACTTGATTGTAGAAAAACAAGTGTATCCATCCAATATTTTGGCGATCACTTTTACGAATAAAGCAGCAAGGGAAATGCGGGAGCGGATTGATGCACTTCTTGGCAGCGGCATATCCGAAAACATGTGGGTTTCCACTTTCCACTCCATGTGCGTGCGCATTTTGAGAAGACATATTGATCGCATCGGCATTTCCAAAAACTTCTCCATTCTCGATGCTTCCGACCAGTTGACGGCCATTAAAAACGTCTTTAAACAACTCAATATTGATACGAAACAATATGATCCAAGATCCGTTTTATCTGCCATCAGTTCCGCCAAAAATGAATGTATCACAGCGGAACAATATAAAAAGAATGCGAATCCATTCAACCCATTCGAAAAAATGGCGGGGGAAGTGTATGAAGCGTATGAAAAAACCCTTCGGAAAAACCAGTCCCTCGATTTCGATGATTTAATTATCATGACGATTACACTGTTTGAGAGAGTGCCGGATGTTCTTGAATATTATCAAAATAAATTCCAGTATATTCATGTCGATGAGTATCAAGATACGAACCACTCCCAATACAAGCTGGTCAAAATGCTCGCATCGAAATTTAAAAACATCTGTGTTGTAGGGGATTCCGACCAGTCCATTTATCGTTGGCGCGGTGCGGACATTCGGAACATTTTATCCTTTGAAAAAGACTATCCGAATGCCAAAGTGATTTTGCTGGAACAAAACTACCGTTCCACCAAACGGATTTTGCAGGCGGCCAATGATGTCATTTCCAACAACGAAAGCCGCTATCCGAAAGTGCTGCGTACAGAAAATCCAACAGGAGAAAAAATCGTATTTTATACAGCCCGCGATGAACGGGATGAAGCGCAATTCGTCGTGAAAACAATCAAAGAATTGATGGAAACGGAAGGGCGCACGTTAAAGGATTTCGCCATCCTCTACCGCACAAATGCTCAATCCCGTGCAATGGAAGAAGTGTTAGTGAAATCGAATTTGCAATATATGATCGTCGGCGGCACGAAATTCTACGATCGGAAAGAAATCAAGGACCTGCTTGCCTATTTGCGTCTCATTGCGAACAATGACGATGATCTATCATTGGCCCGCATCATCAATGAACCGAAACGGAACATTGGAGCATCCACTTTTGAAAAGATTGCCACATATGCCATTGAAAATGATCTATCCATTTTTAAAGCGCTTTATGAGGTTTCTTCCATTGGTTTGACGCCGCGGGCAATGAACGCCCTTGAAAACTTCCGCAATTTGATTGAAGGATTTTCGAAAATGCAGGATTATTTATCCGTGACCGAATTGGTGGAAGAAGTTATTGAAAAGTCCGGATACCGGGCAATGCTCGAGAAGGAAAACACGATCGAATCCCAAAGCAGACTGGAAAACCTGGAAGAGTTTTTATCCGTGACAAAAGCCTTTGAAGAAAGAAGCGAAGATAAATCCCTTGTCACTTTTCTAACGGATCTTGCTTTGATCGCGGATATCGATTCACTGGATGAAGAAAACAATTCAAATGAAAGCATTGTCTTGATGACGATGCACTCGGCAAAGGGCTTGGAGTTTCCGGTCGTATTCATCATCGGAATGGAAGAAAATATCTTCCCGCATTCCCGTTCCATTGGTGTCAAAGAGGAGTTGGAAGAAGAACGGCGCTTGGCCTATGTGGGAATCACGCGGGCAGAAGAACGGCTATATTTGACTTGCGCCTCTTTCCGCACCCTTTTTGGACGTCCGAATTCCAACCCGCCTTCCCGTTTCATTGATGAAATTTCAGAGGACATCCTGGATGCCAAATCCTTCAGTTTTGAATACAGGGAAGACAGATTGCCATTTGGACAGAAGAAAACTTCCAATAATGCCCGAATGAACGTCCAACCGAAAGCGAAATTCGCCACACCTCAACGGACAGGCGGCGAGCAAATGCAATGGAAAGTGGGAGACAAAGCCATTCACGGGAAATGGGGTACAGGCGTTGTCGTCAGCGTAAAAGGGGAAGGCGATGATTTGGAATTGGATATCGCTTTTCCGGATAAAGGAATCAAGCGGCTTTTGGCCAAATTTGCCCCAATTACAAAAGCTTAGAGAACATTTCGCAAATTGTGGAGGATGACGATGAAAGATAAAGACCTTGAAAAACGCGTCGCTGAATTGAATAAATTGTTGCATGAATATGCCCATGCGTACTATGTGTTGGATAATCCATTGGTGCCGGACGCCGTCTATGACCAGCTGATGCAAGAATTGATGGCGATTGAAAAGGAGCACCCGGAACTCATTTATCCCGATTCCCCAACACAGCGAGTCGGGGGAAAACCGCTTGAAGGGTTCAATAAAGTGACCCACAGATACCCGATGTTGAGTTTATCCAACGCTTTTAACGAAGAAGATTTGCGGGATTTTGACCGGAAAATCCGCCAGGCCATTGGCGACAAATACAACTATGTGTGTGAGCTGAAAATCGACGGCCTCGCCATTTCATTAAGATATGAAAACGGCATTTTTGTACAAGGCGCTACCCGCGGCGATGGAACAGTGGGCGAAGACATCACGGTGAATTTAAAAACTATCAAAGATATCCCGTTGCGATTAAAAGAGCCTGTAACAATCGAAGTGCGCGGGGAAGCCTACATGCCGAAAAGGTCTTTTCTGGAATTGAATATGGAGCGGGAAGAAAATGGCGAAGACCTTTTTGCCAATCCCCGCAATGCCGCTGCCGGTTCCCTTCGCCAATTGGATTCAAAAATCACCGCTTCACGGAACTTGGCGACCTTTATTTACGGAATCGGCGGAGACGGGGAAGCATACGGAATTGACAGCCACGCGGAAATGCTCGATTACTTGGAATCCCTCGGTTTCCGCGTTAATAAAGAACGGACGCTTTGTGAAACAATTGATGATGTTTTGGCGTTTATTAAAAAGTGGACAACCGAACGTCCAAACTTGCCTTATGAAATCGATGGCATTGTCGTGAAAGTGAACCGATTTGCCCACCAGGAAGAACTGGGAACGACCGTAAAAAGTCCGCGCTGGGCGATCGCTTATAAATTCCCTGCGGAAGAAGCCATCACAAAAGTGCTTCATATTGACTGGACAGTTGGCCGTACGGGAGTTGTGACGCCAACAGCGATTTTGGAGCCGGTAAAACTGGCCGGTTCGACTGTCAGCCGGGCTTCCCTTCATAATGAAGATTTGATTCGCGAAAAAGACATCCGAATCGGGGATACCGTAATCGTTCATAAAGCGGGCGATATCATTCCGGAAGTGGTCCGTGTCATTTTGGAACAGCGCCCGGAAGGCACCGTTCCTTATGAAATGCCAAAAACTTGCCCTGCCTGTGGAAGCGGACTGATCCGCATTGATGATGAAGTGGCGATCCGCTGTGTGAACCCTGCATGCCCTGCGCAAATTGCGGAAGGCATTAAACATTTCGCTTCCAGAAATGCGATGAATATCGACGGCTTAGGGGATAAAATTACGGAATTGCTATTAAAAGAAAACTATATTCGGGATGTGGCGGATCTTTACTTTTTAAAAGTGGACGAGCTGACCAAATTGGATCGGATGGGACAGCTTTCCGCAACCAATCTGGTCAATGCCATTGAACGTTCAAAAGAAAATTCATTGGAGCGTTTATTATTCGGCCTCGGCATACGCCATGTCGGCGAAAAAGCGGCAAAACTCATTGCGGAGGAATTCGAAACAATGGACCGCATCATGGAGGCAACAGAAGAAGAATTGGTGGCCATCCATGAAATCGGCGAAAAAATAGCCCAATCGGTGGTTTCCTATTTCAAAAAAGAGGAAGCGAGACAATTGATTGCCCGGTTGAAAGAAGCCGGCGTCAACATGACATACAAAGGCAAAAAAGCCAGCACAGCAATAGCGGATAGCCCGTTTGCCGGAAAAACGGTCGTATTGACAGGAAAATTGGAACGATTGACACGCAACGAAGCAAAGGCGAAAATAGAAGAGTTAGGTGGTAAAGTGACAGGAAGCGTAAGCAAAAAGACGGATCTTGTCATTGCGGGAGCCGATGCAGGCTCAAAATTGACAAAAGCGCAGGAACTGGGAATAGAAGTTTGGGACGAAAATCGCTTTATTGAACAATTAGAAGAGTAAAGGGGATTCAGGCAATGAACCGATTTCGCTGGATACCGGCGATGGTCGTTGTTGCAATGCTTGCAGGTTGTGTACCTTCCGTTCGGGAAGATACGGAAGTGGTTGGACCAAATCAAAAATCTGAAGCAGAAGTTGAAACGACAATCATCCCAAAAATGCAGTTAGACGAAAGTTATTATAAAACGCTCATACCATATAAAGAGAGCGCAGCCCGTGGCCTTGTCGTGTCCAATATTTATACGAAATACGACATTAAAGAAGCGGAAGAAGGATTAATGCGCATTTCGCAAAACGAATACAGCACCGACAGCTACTATTTCCAAGAAGGCCAATATTTGGACAGTGAAACGGTAACCAATTGGCTGTCACGGAGCAATAAAAATGAAGAAGGATTGAATCCTCCGGCGGAAGACGGCATGGATCCTGAAAAACGGGCAAAAGAAGCGCCAATTTATTTAGCGCATATTATTGAACAAAACTACTTAAAGAAAACGAGCGACAATAAAGTGGCCCTTGGAGGGATCTCCATTGGCCTCGCGCTGAATTCCATATATTATTATCAAAAAGAACAATACGGCGAATGGTATGATGAACCAATTCCTCAAGCGGAGTTGGAGAAAAAAGGGAAAGAAATGGCGGAGGAAGTGGTCCGCCGCTTGCGTGCCCGTACAGAATTGCAGGATGTGCCAATCTTAGTCGCTTTATTTAAACAGGAAGCCCGCAATTCCATTGTTCCTGGAACTTATTTTGCCTACAGCGTGGCAAAGCCGGGAAAAAGTGATTTGGGAGATTGGGTTGGAATCAATGAAAAATACGTGACCTTCCCTATGTCAACGCCGGAAGACATCTACCGGGATACGAATACGAAATTCCTGAACTTTAAACAAGATATTCTAAAATATTTTTCCAACTATACAAATGTGATAGGCAAAGGGTTTTATCAAAATAATCAGCTGGTCAAATTGTCGGTTGAGGTGCCGATCCAATTTTATGGCACGACAGAGATTATCGGCTTTACTCAATATTTGACAGGCGTTATTATGAAAAGATTCCCGGATAGTGTTGATATTGAAGTAAGCGTTACATCCATCAACGGTCCGGAAGCGGTGATCATAAAAGATCGAAATGAAAAAGAGCCTTTTGTACACATTTATGATTACTGAAATTGGCGCCAAAAATGAATCAAATGTGATGGGAAACAGTGTTGCGGATGACGTAACACTGTTTCAAATTGTTTGAATTTATTTGAAGAAGTGTTTGAAAATATGCTTTTTTTGGAGATAATTGAAAAGTAATCGTATTATTATGGGATTTTCCAATAAACGTGTGATTTTTCAATCGAAAAATGGTATTATTATTGCCAGGTTTATGAAATGTGGAGGTGTAATCAATGGCAAAATTGACGAAGGAAGAAGTAAAGCACATTGCCCACTTGGCTCGTTTGGCAATCTCCGAGGAAGAAGCGGAAAAGTTCACTGAACAGCTCGGGAAAATTACGGAATATGTAGAAACATTAAATGAATTGGATACAACAGATGTGGAGCCAACTTCCCATGTGTTACCAATCGTGAACGTAATGCGTGAAGACGTGGCCAAAAAAGGATTGGAGCTTGAAAAAGTGCTGTTGAATGTAAAAGAACATGAAAATGGCTTAATCAAAGTTCCGCCAATTTTAGAAGAATAAATTCGATTGTTTAATGGCAGCGGCCATTATTTTTGTGTTTGTAAAAATAGATGCTTGTATTTTCCAATTTTATCGATACCCATATTAAAGGAGGGAACTTCATGACGTTGTTAGAACGTTCATCGAAAGAATTACAAGAAGGTTTACATAAAGGTGAATTTAAAATTGTCGATTTGATCAATGAAACCTATAAAAGAATCGAAGAAGTCGATGGAGATGTACAAGCGTTTCTTGCCCTAAACAAAGAAAAAGCACTTGAAGAAGCAAATGAAAAAGATCAAGTGCCGGTGAGTGAACGTGGACCATTGTTCGGACTCCCTATCGGCATTAAAGACAATATCGTGACGGAAGGCCTTGAAACGACTTGCGCTTCTAAAATTTTGGAAGGGTTCATCCCGATTTATGACGCGACAGTGGTGAAAAAGCTTCGCGAAGCAGGCATGATCACAATTGGTAAACTCAACATGGATGAATTCGCCATGGGTTCTTCAACAGAAACTTCTTATTATAAAAAGACAAAAAACCCTTGGGATCTTGAACGTGTGCCAGGCGGTTCTTCCGGCGGTTCTGCAGCGAGTGTCGCAGCGGGTGAAGTGCCATTCGCATTAGGTACAGATACAGGCGGTTCCATCCGTCAACCTGCCGCATTCTGTGGCGTTGTGGGAATGAAACCGACATATGGCCGTGTTTCCCGTTTCGGAGCCGTTGCCTTCGCATCTTCCCTTGACCAAATCGGGCCAATCACCCGCAATGTATATGACAATGCCTTATTGCTTGAAGTGATTGCCGGCGTGGACCCTAACGATTCCACAAGCGCAGATGTGCCAGTGCCTAACTATGCATCCAAATTGGATGGTGATATCAAAGGGTTGCGCATCGCCGTGCCAAAAGAATTCTTGGGAGAAGGTGTGGAAGAAGGCGTACGCAAATCCGTAATGGATGCCCTTGAAGTGTTCAAAGGTCTTGGCGCAACAGTGGAAGAAGTATCCCTTCCTCACTCCAAGTACGCATTGGCGACTTATTATATCCTGTCATCTTCAGAAGCTTCATCCAACCTTGCCCGTTTCGACGGTATCCGCTACGGTTTCCGTGCTGAAGGCGTGAAAAACTTGTTGGAATTATACAAACAAACACGCGCCCAAGGCTTTGGCGATGAAGTGAAACGCCGCATCATGCTTGGTACGTACTCTTTGTCTGCCGGCACATATGATGCTTACTATAAAAAAGCGCAACAAGTCCGTACATTAATCAAACAAGACTACGATAAAGTGTTTGAAGATTATGATGTGATCGTTGGTCCAACAACACCAACACCAGCATTCAAAATCGGCGAAAACATTGACGATCCATTAACAATGTACGCAAACGACATTTTAACAATTCCAATCAACTTGGCGGGGGTACCTGCAATTTCGATTCCATGCGGATTTGAAAACGGCTTGCCATTAGGCTTGCAAATCATCGGCAAACACTTCGATGAAGAAACGGTATACCGCGCTGCATACGCATTTGAACAAGCAACAGATTTCCATAAACAATCTCCTAGATTGGAGGGTAAATAATATGAACTTTGAAACAGTCATTGGTCTAGAAGTACACGTTGAATTAAAAACGGAATCCAAAATTTTCTCGACTGCACCAAACCAATTCGGTGCGGAGCCAAACACAAATACAACAGTTTACGACCTTGCATATCCGGGAGTGCTTCCTGTTTTAAATAAAAACGTTGTGGAATACGCAATGAAAGCGGCTTTGGCTTTAAACATGAAAATCAACCAACATACGAAATTTGACCGGAAAAACTATTTCTATCCGGACAATCCGAGCGGCTACCAAATTTCCCAATATGATAAACCAATCGGCTATGATGGATGGATTGAAATCGAAGTTCCGGAAAAAGACGGTCAACCAGGCTATACAAAACGGATCGGCATCACACGCCTTCATATGGAAGAAGACGCCGGTAAATTGTTGCATGGCGATGGCTACTCCCTTGTAGACTTCAACCGTAAAGGGACTCCGCTTTTGGAAATCGTTTCTGAGCCGGACATCCGCACACCTGAAGAAGCGTACTTATATTTGGAAAAATTAAAATCCATCATCCAATACACAGGCGTATCCGATGTGAAAATGGAAGAAGGTTCATTGCGCTGCGATGCGAACATTTCCCTTCGCCCATACGGACAAAAAGAATTCGGTACAAAAACGGAATTGAAAAACTTGAACTCTTTCAACTTTGTTCGTAAAGGACTTGAATACGAACAAAAACGCCAAGCGGAAATCTTAATGAGCGGTGGCGTAATCAGACAAGAAACACGCCGTTTTGATGAAAAAACAGGCAAAACGATCTTGATGCGCGTCAAAGAAACAGCGGAAGACTACCGCTACTTCCCAGAACCGGACTTAGTGCATCTTGTGATTGATGATGAATGGTTGGAACGCGTAAAAGCTTCCATTCCTGAGCTTCCAGATGCCCGCAAAAAACGCTACATCGAAGAACTTGGCTTAACTGAATACGATGCAAACGTATTGGTTGTGAACAAAACACTTTCAGATTTCTTCGATGAAATGGTGAAATTGGGCGCCGATGCAAAACTTTCCGCCAACTGGTTGATGGGCGACGTTTCCGGATACTTGAATGCAGAACAAGTGGAAATCACGGAAACAAAATTAACGCCTGAAAACTTGGCTGGATTAGTAAAATTGATTTCAGACGGCACAATTTCATCCAAAATTGCGAAGAAAGTGTTCAATGAATTAGTGAAAAACGGTGGAGACCCTGAAAAAATCGTCAAAGAAAAAGGCATGGTTCAAATTTCAGATCCAAACGTACTTCTTCCGATTATTACAGAAGTGCTTGACAACAACCCGCAATCCATCGAAGACTTCAAAAACGGTAAAGACCGCGCAATCGGCTTCTTAGTAGGTCAAATCATGAAAGCGACTAAAGGACAAGCCAACCCGCCAATGGTCAACAAATTATTGCTTGAAGAAATTAATAAACGATAAGTTAAGAGGTTTTTCTGCGCCGCATAAGCTGTTATGGCTTATGCGGCTTTTCATTATTTGAATTGAATGAGGGCTTTATCTGATAGTTGATAGGATTGTAGAATTGAAAATCGTGCGTAGACCACTTTATTTAGTGTGCTTACTTCCACATTTCGTGCGGATGAGGACCCATTTCGTGCATTTGCTACTTTAATTCGTGCGGATGCTGCTTTATTTAGTGCGTGTATCTTCCCATTTGGTGCGGATGAGAACCCATTTCGTGCATTTGCTACTTTAATTCGTGCGGATGCTGCTCTATTTAGTGCGTGTACCTTCTTATTTGGTGCAGATACTGCTTCGTTTCGTGCGTTTGTTCCTATATTTTGTGCGTATGCAACTTCAATTCGTGCGTTTACTTCCTCAATTAGTGCATATACAACAGCAATTAGTTCGGATGGAACCACATTTGGTGCGGATACTATCCTCACTCTTATATATATCTACTCAACTCCTGCAAAATCAAAAACATTGCCAATCCCTCCCTTTCCATGCAGAATAGAACAAAAGGGGGTTATCACGTGAAAACAGAACAACAATATTTCGAACAAGGGATTTCCATGGCGGAATACATGGACAGAATGAAAACGAATTTAAAAGAAGGAAGCTTTGAAATCTACAACAATTTTCCGATTGATGAAAATGACGAACTCATCGCCCTACTGAAAGAAAAAAAGCCGCACATTTTAGCCATTACAGAAGATTGGTGCGGGGATGCCATGCTCAATAACCCGATCATCCGCAAAATTGCCGAAGCTGCCCAACTAGACATTCGCTGCGTTTACCGGGATGAAGACACAGACTTGATCGACCGTTACTTGACAAACGGAGGAAGGGCCATTCCAATCTATTTATTTCTCGATCAAAACGGACAAGTAATTGGAAAATGGGGGCCAAGAGCACCTGAACTGCAGCAAATGGTGGTGGAAGCTAGAGCAAAATTGCCGGAAAAAGATGATCCAACATTTGAAGAAAAGCAAAAAGAATTGTATACTACATTGCAGGAGAAATTTGTCAAAGACCCGCAATGCGCGAAATGGGTTTATGAAGATATGAAAAAAGTTATAATAGAGATGTTGTCTTAAATAAACATCGATAGAAAGAAAAAGTTCCCTTCCACTGGACGGGGAATTTTCTATTGTTCAATCTCTTTTTGATCCTGGAACTTTCCTGATTACATAAGCGTTGATAAATTAAATGATAATAAAATAGGATGGCGAAAATATGAAAAGAGCGAGAATTATTTATAATCCAACATCAGGCAGAGAACTTTTCAAAAAGCATTTACCAGAAGTGCTGGAGAAGCTGGAAATGGCCGGCTATGAAACTTCCTGCCATGCAACGACGGGAGCAGGGGATGCAAAGGAGGCAGCCGCAAAAGCGGTGGAACGGGGATTTGATATTGTTGTTGCAGCAGGCGGGGATGGCACATTAAACGAAGTCGTATCCGGAATCAGTCCATTTGAAAATCGTCCGAAACTCGGTGTCATTCCAATGGGGACAACGAACGATTTCGCCCGTGCCCTCCATATCCCGAGAAAAATTGAGGATGCCGTTGATGTCATTGTAAAAGGTGACACAATCCCGGTTGACGTTGGATTATTAAATGAGGAGCGCTATTTCATCAACATCGCAGCCGGTGGACGCATCACGGAATTGACCTATGAAGTGCCAAGCAAAATGAAAACGGTTTTGGGTCAGTTGGCATACTATTTGAAAGGGCTCGAAATGCTTCCTTCCATCAAAGCGACCAACATGCGCTTTGAAATTGATGATGAAATATTCGAAGGGGAAGTGATGGCCTTCTTATGCGCCCTTACGAATTCCGTCGGCGGTTTTGAAAAAATCGCTCCCGATTCCAGCATCAATGACGGCAAATTCACGATGATGATTTTGAAAAAATGCAGTTTGGCCGATTTCATCAAAGTGCTGACATCGGCTCTCCGCGGCGAACATTTAAGCGACCCGAATGTCATTTATCGCAAAGCCAGCATCGTGAAAGTGACGTCCGATGAAGAAGTGCTGATCAATTTGGATGGTGAATTGGGAGGAAAAGCGCCGGCCACTTTCCAAAACTTGAAACGGCATATTGAAGTGTTTGTGCCGATTGATAATATCCGTGAACTCGACCGTGTGTAATTCCCGATGGAAGAACCTATACAAATGCTATGAAGCGTTTGTATAGGTTTTTTTTATTGACGCAAAATAACTGGGGATGAAAGGGGTTCATAGAAAATGTATAAAAAGCAGGAAAAATGGTTGATTTATTTATCCTTTGGCGTTGCCATCATTATGCTTCTTTCCATCATCGGGAGAATCTTCGGCAGTTAGGAGGTGCCACGAATGAACGAGTCCGCCGTGTTTTGGAGCCGGTTGTTGACAGAGCTGACGTTAACCTTTCATATTATTTACGCAACGATTGGCGTTGGAGTGCCTTTAATGATTATGATTGCCCAGTGGGTTGGGATGAAGAAGAACGATGAACATTATATTCTCCTGGCCAGAAGGATTACGAGGGGATTTGTCATCACGGTGGCCGTCGGGGTGGTGACCGGAACGGCGATCGGTTTGCAGCTTTCCCTGTTGTGGCCCAATTTTATGCAGCTGGCAGGACAAGTCATTGCACTGCCGCTGTTCATGGAAACATTCGCTTTCTTCTTTGAGGCGATCTTTTTGGGGATCTACTTATATACGTGGGACCGGTTTGATAATCAAAAAAAGCATATGCTTCTTCTCGTTCCGGTTGCCATTGGCGCATCCATTTCCGCCGTTTTCATCACCATCGTGAATTCGTTTATGAATACGCCGCAAGGATTTGAAGTGGTGAGCGGCCAACTTGTGAACATCCAGCCGCTTGTTGCCATGTTCAACCCATCCATGCCGACGAAAGTGGCCCATGTTTTAGCTTCCGCCTACATGACCTCCGCCTTTTTATTGGCATCCATTGCAGCCTATCGGTTGTTGAGGGGATCAAATCATCCCTATTATAAAAAATCGCTGTTTCTCATGATGAAGATGGGCTTGATTTTCTCCATCGCCACAGCGGTCATCGGCGACTTTTCAGGAAAGTTTTTGGCGGAATATCAACCGGAAAAATTGGCCGCAGCCGAATGGCATTTTGAAACGGAAGAAGCGGCTCCTCTCATTTTAATGGGATTCATGGATGAGGAGCAAAATATTAAATTTGCCATTGAAATCCCTTATCTGTTGAGCATTTTGGCTTACGGAAATCCAATGGCGGAAGTGACCGGGCTGAACGACTTTCCGGAAGATGAAATTCCGCCGCTTTATATCCATTATTTATTTAACCTCATGGTGTTGATTGGAACGGCAATGATACTTGTGTCTGTTCTGTATGTGGCAGGAGTATGGAGGGGATGGGGGTTTATTCACCGTCCTTGGTTCCGATGGGTTACCGTTCTGGGCGGGCCATTAACCATCATCGCCATTGAAGCGGGTTGGTGGCTCGCGGAAGTGGGGAGACAGCCGTGGATTTTACGGGGATATATGCGGACAGCGGAAGGCGCGACGACAAGCGATCAGGTGGATCTGATGTTTATTTTATTCTGCATTTTATATCTTGTTTTGGGGATTGGAAGTGTCGTTGTATTAAGAAGAATGTACCGTTTAAACCCGATTGAGCGGGAAATCGAAGACCGGATGGCTGAAATGAAAGGGGTCGGACGATGAGTCTTGAAGTGTTGGGAATAATCGTGTTATGGATTTTTCTTTTCGGATATGTCATTGTGGCTTCCATTGATTTTGGCGCCGGTTTTTTCAATGCGTACAGCTTATTGACGGGAAGATCCCATATTTTATCGAACATCATTCAGCGGTATTTATCGCCGGTATGGGAAGTGACCAACGTTTTTTTGGTGTTTTTCTTTGTCGGCATCGTCGGGTTCTTTCCCAAAACCGCCTTTTATTACGGCACGGTTTTGTTGGTGCCCGTAAGCATTGCGATCATTTTATTGGCGATCAGGGGTTCATATTACGCCTTTGAATCATACGGGTCGAGGGGGCATAAAGGATATGCCTTCGCGTATGGGGTATCCGGCTTATTGATTCCATCCTCCCTTTCCGTCGTGCTGACGATTTCGGAAGGGGGATTTGTGGAGATCGTTGACGGCTCCCCTGTCCTTGATTATTGGGCGCTTTTCACAAGCCCTTTGACGTGGAGCATCGTTCTCTTAAGCATTGCCAGCGTACTGTATATTTCCGCCGTGTTTTTAACATGGTATGCATGGAAGGCGCAAGATCTGAATGCTTCTGAACTGATGAGAAAATACGCACTCACATGGTCGGGTCCCTTAATGTTAATGGCGGCGGCGATCATTATTCAAATGCAGGAGCATAACCCGGACCGGTTCCAAAATATGATTTCCATTTGGCCGATGTTTGGCGTTTCCGCAATTTTATTTTTGTTGACGGTCTGGCTGTTGTGGAAGAAACGGGGTCTCGGGCTTTCGGTCGGATTGTTGATTCTTCAGTTTCTATTCGCCTTTTTTGCATACGGCATTTCCCATTATCCGTATTTGTTGTATCCATATTTGACCATTTACGAAGGATTCACGAATCAGGAAATGGCCATCGCGTTGGTCATTGCCTTTATTGCAGGGCTCTGCCTGCTCATTCCATCCCTCTATTTAATATTCCGGTTGTTTGTGTTTAACAAGGAGTACGTGACGGGGAACCAAAAAGATTTTCATGCGTAGGAGGGTTTGCGATGAATGAATTTATGATGTTTGTGGCCCCTTTTTTGATGGTCCTGCTTTCGTTGGTGGTCGCTTTTTTTACGGCCCCTTTGGATCAAGGGGTAAGGGAAGAAGAAAAATAAACTCTCGCGAAAGCTGCGAGAGTTTTTTATTTGGGTTCACGGGAAAAAGCCATTTTTCCGCCCGCTTTAAATAATAACGGAATCAAGGTGAGTAGAAGGCTTCCAACCGCAATGGTCGATATGATAAGCTCTTTCCAAGTAATATAATGGTTTTGGAACATTCGAACGATGATGAATGTATTGATGGGAAGGTTCAGGAACAATCCTGTGAGAAGCCCGGGGGCATACTGTTTCATCAAAATCGTTGCAATCAGGTGCGGAAAAATCGCATTCACGATCATGGAACCCAAAAATCCGATGAAAACCCATTTGGCCAATTCTGATTCAGGCTTATAGAAAAAATAAAATGCGGATAAATAAGCCAGGATAGTAATGACAGTCACGGCAAAACGAAATTCACCCGGGGTAACGGGTTTATGAAACATCGAAGCTTGTTGTGACCATTCCGGCAACCAAATGGCTTCCTCGATATTATGAAGGGTAATGGCAATGCAAAACAATGCGACAAGATAAAAGTCCATCTTCATCCACCCAATACATAGTGATACTTCAATTTTACAAGCGGTTCGGAAAAAATGAAATTTCAATATATCCTTATTCTATTTTGAGGTAGAATAATATTTGTTTGATTTCGATTAAAGATCCGTGCGACAATGAAAAACGGAATGGAGGACGGAACTCAATGACAGCACCCGTAAAGAAAAATGATCGAGTAACGGTTTATATAGAAGATTTGACCCATGATGGCTTAGGCGTGGGGAAAGTGGATGGGTATCCATTATTTATCCATGGAGCGTTGCCTCAAGAAACCGCGGAAGTGCATGTATTAAAAACGTTAAAAAGCTACGGCTTTGCGAAAATTGTTGAATTGAAAGAGCCTTCACCGGACCGGGTGGAAGCGCCTTGCATGTACTTTGGAAAATGCGGCGGTTGCCAATTGCAGCATTTATCTTATGAAGGACAATTGCATTGGAAAGAAAACATGGTCCGCAATGTGATGAAACGCATCGGGAAAATCGATGCGCCGGTGCGTCCGATTAAAGGAATGGAACATCCATGGAATTACCGCAACAAATCGCAAATTCCGTTTGCGATGGGTGAGTCCGGTCCGATTGCGGGATTCTACAAATCAAGAACCCATGACATTGTGGATATGGAGCGCTGCCTCATCCAAATGAGTGAAGCGGATATCATCATGGCCAATTTGAAAAAAGAGTTGGAAAAAATCGGGATCGAGCCTTACAACGAAACGACCCACCAGGGAATGTTGCGCCATGTGGTAGTGCGGATAGGACGAGCTACTGGCGAAGTGATGGTGGTGCTGGTTACAAAAAGACGCAAATTTCCTCAGAAGGATGCGGCGGTGGAAACGATCCGGAAGCTCATTCCTCATGTCACATCCATCGTACAAAACGTGAACAGCGAAAAAACGAATGTGATTTTAGGGAAAGAAACGATTGTGCTGTGGGGTCAGGAAACGATTGAAGATACCATCGACGACATCAGGTTTGAAATCTCTGCCCGCTCCTTTTACCAAGTAAACCCGATTCAAACGGAAGTATTATACAACCAAGCTTTGAAATATGCAGGGTTAACGGGAGAAGAAACAGTGATTGACGCCTATTGCGGCATCGGAACAATATCCTTGTTTTTAGCAAAAAAAGCAAAACAAGTGATGGGGGTTGAAATTGTAGAGGAAGCTATTGAGGACGCAAAACGCAATGCAGAGCTGAACGGTTTTACAAACACTTACTTTGAATCTGGACCTGCGGAAGAAGTAATTCCTCGTTGGTATCAGGAAGGAAAACGCGCGGATGTGCTTGTTGTCGACCCGCCGCGCAAAGGCTGCGACCAGGCATTGCTGAACACCATCATCGAATACAAACCAAATCGGGTGGTGTATGTATCCTGCAACCCTTCCACTTTAGCGCGGGACTTGCGCATTTTGGAAGACGGGGGATACAGAACGGTGGAGATTACACCGGTGGACATGTTCCCGCAGACGACACACGTGGAGACGGTAGTATTGATGTCAAAGGTAGGAGTGGAATAAGCTCAAAAGTCCCTTGATTTCAGGCACTTTTAGACTTTAGGTGGTTTCGAACAGGTGGAGACGGCAATCGCTCTGTGGTAACTTATCTATGGCAGCTTGGCTCAAAAAAGTGTGAGAGTTGAGTTGCCGGATTAGATGTCACATAGTTGAAGCTGTAGCTTAGATGTCAGGGGTGTTGAGTGTTCGAGATAGATGTTGGAGGAGTTGTTATATGGCATCGAGCAAAGAATACTTGGATTTCATATTAGAGCAGCTGTCAGATTTGAACGAGGTGTCCTATCGTGCGATGATGGGAGAATACATCATCTATTATCGCGGCAAGGTGGTCGGCGGCATTTACGATGACCGCTTTCTTGTGAAGCCTACGAAGTCAGCCGTGGCTATGATGCCGGACACAAATAGAGAACTGCCGTATGACGGAGCAAAGGAAATGCTGCTCGTTGATGACGTTGAGAATAAGGAATTCCTGAGAGAACTTCTGGACAAAATGTACGAGGAGCTTCCTGCGCCGAAGAAAAAGAAGTAAGAACACACCAAGGCTCCCACACTGCCATCAAAGGCGGCGGGGAGCGGAAAAAAGGAGGAAACAGATCATGCAAGAATTAATAGAAAAATATTTACAGGCCGCAAAGGAAAAGAATATTCAGGCACTTGATGACATTTTTACAGAGCATGCTGTCTATATCGAAAGCACCGGTGCCATCTATAATGGCCTTGCTCAGATCAAGATGTGGTTTGAGCAGGTGACGGCAGGCGGAGATGTTACAGCGTGGGATGTGAAGAGAATCTTTGATATGGGAGATACCGGAGTCGTAGAGTGGTATTTCGAATATCAAATCGCAGGAGCAGACGTATTTTCCTTTGACGGTGTTTCAATTGTAGAGACAGAAAACGGCAAGATCAAGAAGTGGAGCGAGTTTGCCCAGACAAAGGATAAGACATATCCGTTTGAGGGTTAATTCTTTCTGAGTCTCATGCATCACGACACCCACACTGCCATCACAGGCGGCGGGGATAATACCAAAATAAACTCACAAAGGGTATTGACGGCGAATAGTATACAGTATATAATATAAACAGTAGTTAAGGAAAGGAGAAAAATCGTGAAATTTCCATTAGATGAATCCCTTCCCGGATATGTGAATGATTCCATAGCTATTCTGGAAAAAATACTGACAAGCGATAATTTCAGCGTCTTTGAAAGGATCACCCGGGTATCCAGAGGTGAGATTTTTGTACTAAAGATTCTATTGTTTAACAATGGTACATCAACGCCTACTGAGATCAGCGAGGCGATGAAGAGTACAAAGGGACGCATATCAGCCATATTGAATTCGCTGGAGAAAAAGGGCTTCATTAGCCGGGAAATTGATAAAGACAATCGCAGAAACATTATCGTGACGCTTGCAGATTCCGGCAGGGATTATGTGATGAAGGAACTCCTTGAATGCTACCGCATCGTGGCACATGCTTTTGAGGAGCTGGGAGAAAAGGATTCTAAAAAGTTTGTTGAACTGACGGAGCGGGTGTTTCATCTGATGAACGAATAAAAAACCCATTGCAGGCCGAAAAAGACCTGCAAAAAATAGAACCCATTGTTAATAGGGTAAATAATAAACAGCAAAAACAAAGGAGAAAGCTAATATGAGCAATTTTTCAAAGGACAACAGACCGGGCGGAACCTACGTGATGGGCGGTAAAGAAGTATCCCGTGTAGGATACGGCACCATGCAGCTGCCGAAACTGAAGGATGAATCGAAGGCAAGGGCGGTGATCCGCAGGGCCTACGAGCTTGGCGTTAATCATTTTGACACGGCTGATTTTTATGGGGACGGGTTCACAAACAGATGCCTGGCGGATGAAATCGGCAAGGAGCCGGATGCGGTAATCGTAACCAAGATCGGCGCAAAGCCCGGTAATGGCATTATGCCGATGATACCCGCACAGAGGCCGGAGGAACTCAGACAGCAGATAGAGGATAATCTCAGGAGCCTTAAGACGGATCATCTGGGAATCGTCAATTTCCGCAGAATCGCACCGGGAACGTTTCCCTTAAAACCGAGCCAGAAGGTGAATTTTGACGACCAGATGGCGGAGCTTATTAAAATGCGTGACGAAGGGAAGATAGAGGCGATCGGGCTTTCTACGGTCAGCCTGAAAGAACTTGAGAGTGCATTGCCTGCCGGTATCGTCTGTGTCCAGAATCAGTACAATATTACGTCGCGCAGCCAGGAAAGCATACTTGATCTGTGCAGAAAAGAAGGAATCGCATGGGTGCCATATTTTCCTCTTGGCGGTGGTCTGCCCGGTTCTGCGAAGGTGACAGAAGACAAAACAGTACAGGCTGTCGCAAAAGAGATGGGGCTGTCACCGGCCCAAGTGGGGCTGGCATGGATTCTGCAGCACGCTGAAAATGCGCTCATCATTCCGGGAACTACATCGATCGGTCACCTGGAGCAGAATGTTGCGGTAGGCGATATCCGATTTGATGAAGACACGATGCGACGCCTCGACAGTGTTCCTCCGGCAAAAGGGATAGGGGCTATTATCAATCGCTTTATGACAAGAAAGTGAGGGACAGATATGACACTGCAAGAGGCAATGAAAGCACGCCATATGGTGCGGAAATATACCGATAAAGCGATCCCGGCAGATATTGCGGCAAAGCTGAATGAGCGGGTAACGCAGAACAATGAGCAGTATGGTCTTTCCATTAAGCTGATGATCAATGACGGCAGCGCTGTACCGGGTGTGATCAAGCTGATCCTTGCCAAAGGCGTGAATAATTTCTTCATCATGGCGGGCCCCAAAGGAGCGGATGAGCGCCTTGGATACTGCGGTGCAGATCTGATGCTCTACGCTCAGACACTGGGGCTGAACACATGGTGGGTCGGCGGCACCTATAACCGAAAGGGAGCGGCCGAAAAATCAGGAGGAGCAACTCCGGTTGGTATTATAGCTGTGGGTTACGGACAGACGCAGGGTGTACCGCATAAAACGAAAACGGCAGATGCGGTCAGTTCCTATGCTGGTGATGTCCCTGACTGGTTCAAAGAAGGCGTGGATGCCGCACTTCTTGCCCCGACGGCACTGGCAAAGCAGGCATTCATCATGAAAGGTGAAGGCAGTACCGTGCATATTGACTGTGATAACGGAATCTTCAGCGGTGTGGATACCGGCCTTGTGAAATATCATTTTGAACTGGGTGCAGGAAAAGAAAACTTTGAGTGGGTGTGATTTATGGATGAACAGATCAGACAATTACAGCAAATGATCGATGAGAGCCGTTTCACATTGGTCATTACCGGAGCGGGTATTTCCGTTGCATCCGGTATTCCAAGCATGCACGGTTTGAATCTGGCGGAGACGCTGCAGTTTGCCTCCACAACCGTGCTGAAGATGGCGCCGGAGCACTACTACAGGGTTGCCAGACATTCCTTTCTGGATGCCATATTCGGCAATGGTCCCAGCCTGTCGCATAAGAAGCTGGCGGAGCTGGAGGAAAAAGGTAAGGTACAGGGAATCATCACGACAAATCTGGATAACCTGCACAGTCTCGCCGGTTCAAAAAACGTGGCGGAGATACAGGGAAGCTTTGCCGTGAATACCTGTCTTAAATGTGGAAAGCGAAACTATGATGTGAATATCTGGAATAAAGGGAAAGCGCCAAGATGTGAGTGCGGAGGATTATATTCCTGCTGGCCTGTTTATGCGCATGTTGGGCTCTATAATGAGGATGTGCTAAAAGCTCAGGAATGGGCGCGAAAGGCAAAGCTCGTCATTATTGTAGGCGCAATCGGGAACTATGGAAGCGTATATTGGAATCACATAAAACCGTCTGCCAAGATCGTACAGATCAATCCGAAACAGACAGGGTTTGATTCTTCGGCCTTTCTGAATATCCACAGTACCTGCGATGAGGTTTTTGCCGGGTTGTCATAGGAGGATGTATTGATGATACGATGTATTAAGGGTGATATAACAAAAGTTCATGGTGTGGATGCCATTGTCAATGCCGCGAATCGCACCCTGCTCGGAGGAGGCGGAGTGGATGGCGCGATCCACAGGGCTGCGGGACCGGGACTTCGGGCTGAATGCTTTAAATTGCATGGCTGTAAAACGGGAGAGGCAAAGATCACAAAGGCATATAATCTCCCGTGCAGGTATGTGATTCACACAGTCGGTCCGGTATGGCATGGCGGAAAAAAGAATGAGGATAAGCTGTTGGAATTGTGTTATAGAAACTCGCTGCAGGTTGCCAAAGAACAGGGGATACGCAGCATAGCATTCCCCTCCATTTCTACAGGCGTATTGTCAAAAATTACTTAATAAAACTTACGTTTTTGTTGATATAACTAGTTTTATATAAAAAAAACTTGCCACCCCCTTAAAATTAGGGTATTTATGAGGTAACCACACACTCAAAAATCCCT
>NZ_JBHSNQ010000067.1:0-24652 GCF_042655065.1 Ureibacillus suwonensis | reverse complement strand
CAAACTTTGGCGGAATCCAAGGTTTCTTTAAACATGGACATCTTTAAAAATCAAATGAATAAATGGTTGGTTACTATACCTAATTATATCAAGCAATGCTTAAATATTACTGTGTGCGAAAGTTGAGTTACTTAGCTTTATATTGTTTAGTTTTAGAAAATTGATACAAAAATTCCCATAATGGATCGCCAGTTTCATTCCAAAGTTCTTTATAAGCATATCCAAAAAAACATGATTCATAAATTCTACTTTTGTTGTTTCATATACAATCATGCGAAAAATTACAGCAGTCATTTATATTTTTTCTTAAATTTTACAAATTTATTATATAAATGCAAATTAGTGAATTATGATTTTCATAATTTATCCAAAAAATAAAAAGCATCCCCAGTTCATGGACAGAGATGCTTTTTACACAATTTTCCACTTGCATTAAAATCTTTCCTTAATCTCCCCCACCTCGGCAGCCAACAACACCGCCAGCTTCATGCGGGCTTTTTTGCTGTCGTAGTCGCGGCCGAGGATGGCGCCTTTCTTTTGCAAGTCGTAGGCTGTGCCTGGAGTGTCGTACACGACTTTGACGTTTCCTTCCGCCGTGCTTGTTGTCACCACCACGATGACGCCTCTTTCAATGGCATATTGCACTTGTTCCGCAACAGCCGGGTGGACTTGGCCTCGGCCGAACGCTTCAAGGACAATGCCTTTTGCTCCCGTCTCCACCGCATACTTAATCAAGCGGCCATCGGAGCCCAATGAACATTTGATGATTTCCACATAAGGCAATTCGGACTTCAGCTCATACGTTTCCTTTTTCACCGTTTTCCCGTAAAGGATGACTTCTTCCTCATCCACATACCCCAAATGGCCGAACCCCGGCGCGTTGAAGCCGTCCACATTAGAAGCATGATGTTTCTTCACATAGCGGGCAGGAAGAATCTTTTCATTAAATAACACGACCGTACCTAAGCTTCTTGCTTCTTCTCTTGCAGCCAAAATGATGGCTTGACGCAAGTTGGAAAAGGCATCCGTTCCAATCGTGGCCGGGCTTCGTTGGGCGCCTGTGACTACAATCGGCCGCCCGTCACCAATTGTCAAATCCAAGAAATACGCCGTTTCCTCCAGCGTATCCGTTCCGTGGGTCACGACCACTCCCGCCACTTCTTGATCCTCAAAAACTTGTTCAATTTTTTCTTTTAACTGAATTAAATGGTCAAAGGTCATTTCATTGCTTGGCAAATGGAATAGGGTTTCTACCTTCAATTCAATATGTGATGGCAGCACACATTGTTTGGACAAATCTTCCCCCGTCAACATGCCGGATGTGAGGAGCCCCGTTTCCGGATTCACGCCGCTAGCAATCGTGCCGCCCGTACTGATCAAAACTACTTTCTTTTTCATTATTTGCACTCCTAAACTCTCAGTTTATAAACGTTCATTTATCAAAATAAACCATTGTTACAAGAACTTCAACTGTCGCACGTCCAAAGAAAAACCCCCGGCAGCTGCCAAGGGAGTTAATTCAAATCAAAGTGCATTTTTTCTCCGGGTTTAAAATGCAAAAAAGAGCGAATGGCAACACTCCATGGTCTTCTCCACCCGCTCTTTTTCTACCAGTCCCTATCTCTATCCTTCCAAAATCAATTTTTCCAATTCCAACGGCTCGATGTATTCGCCGTTTTTGTAGGCGCGCATGTTGCCGCCGGAAATTTCGTCGATCAACATGATTTCATTCGTTTCTTTATCACGGCCGAATTCGAATTTAATATCGTAAAGTTCGATGCCTTTTTTCGCCAATTCTTCTTTTACAATGCCGGCGATTTTTTGTGTAAGTTCTTTTAGCACTTTGTATTCCGTTTTGGATAAAATGCCAAGCATGTCCAACGCATCTTCGCTGATTGGCGGGTCTTCCCGTTCATCGTCTTTGATTGTCACTTCCACAAAGGCATCAAGAGGTTGCCCTTCTGTTGCATAAAGGCCGTAGCGGCGCAAGAAGCTCCCCACTGCGCGGAAGCGGCAAATCACTTCCAAGCCTTTGCCGAAAGTTTCCGCCGGTTTCACTTTCATCGTCTTTTTATCGATATCCGCTTCAATAAAATGCGTTGGGATGCCTTTTTCATTAAGCAATTCGAAGAAATATTTCGTCAATTTCAATCCTGCAAGTCCTGCACCTTCAATTGTCAATCCCACCGTATTGGCACCTGGGTCAAATACCCCGTCAACGCCTGTTACGTCATCTTTGAATTCCAATAAATAGTTGCCATCTTCCAATTCGTAAACATTTTTCGTTTTACCAGTGTAAATGTGCTTCATGTCAAGTCTCCTTCTTCTTTTAGCCTTTACATCGATAGAACTGATGCTGTCTTTATAATAAATCAAACAAAGTTTATCGGACAAGAGGGCCTCTTTTATTATTTACAATTTCTTCATTATTATAGCGATGAGGCCGATGAATCTAAAAGCGGCTGTCTTGTGACATATGCCGATTTACCGCCGTGGATCAAATAAAATGACTATCCGGAAAGTTCCTTCTCTCCGGATAGCCTGCTTTGCTGACATTATTATTTATCTTCTCTCAACAAATACTGATTTCCATCTTGGTCATAGAAAGTGAACATCGAACCATAAGGAAATTTTTGGAGTTCATCCACCTTTACACCATTATTTTTCAACCGCTCATACGCCTCTTCAATGTTCGGTGTGCTGAAAAGGAGGGTTGGATGGGCGACATTTTCCGGTTTTTGTTTCTTCATCAACGCTTTTGAGTATAGCACCAATGTCGCAAAATCATTTTCAGGCCCCACCTCGATCCACGCCATCCCAGGTCCCATTGGCTGTTCGAATTTCAATACAAACCCTACTTTGTTAATCCAAAAATCTTTTGCCTGTTCCTGATCTTCAACATAGATTGTGATTTTTCCAATTTGGATCATCGAGATTCCCCTTTTACAGTTTTTCATTTCATTATGCCATAAAAATGGATTAGCTAAGTATTTTTCAAACTGAATATTTTCCTATAAATAGGGTTTTTCCTATATAATAATATAACCATGATTAGATTCTAGGTTTATAATATATATAAAGAAATCAATGAGGAGGCTATCATGGAAAATGAATATGTTGTTGGTTGGGGCACTTTGGCGTTGATCAATGCAGGGCTTGCCCAAGGAAAAAACCGCTCCGGATTGAACTGGTTCTTGATTTCGCTTTTATTGGGACCATTGGCCACATTGCTTTTATTGTTTGCAGAAAAGAGATGAATTTTTCAAAAGACGATGATTTGTAACTCAACAGTAGCATTTTCGTCCTCCATAAAACTTATTTTGATAATCATATTTTACTATTCACAAAGAGATATAATCCGCGCTTATCTCCCTATTTTTTTATGTCGAAAAATGGAAATCTATTTACATTAAATAGTAGTATTTCCTATATTGCTGAACATACTCTCTGCTAGTATCTTTATTTTTAAGTATATGGATACGCTTCCATGTACGAAATTCAAACAAAGGGGGATCTTTATTGAAAGCTGCAGTTGTATCAAAAGAAAAGACGGTTAGTGTGGTGGACAAACAATTACGGCCGCTTAAACATGGTGAAGCGTTGGTGCAGATGGAGTATTGCGGAGTTTGCCACACAGACTTGCACGTGAAAAACGGGGATTTTGGGGATGTCACAGGTGTAGTTCTCGGCCATGAAGGCGTTGGAAAAGTCGTTGAAGTGGCTGAAGGGGTCACTTCCTTAAAAGTCGGCGACCGGGTAGCCATTCCTTGGTTATACGAAAGCTGTGGCCATTGCGAGTATTGCACAACGGGAAGAGAAACGTTGTGCCGAAATGTAAAAAATGCCGGCTATACGGTTGACGGAGCCATGGCGGAACAAGCGATCGTGGTTGCCGATTATGTGGTAAAAGTGCCTGACAACTTGGATCCGGCGGCTGCCACTTCCATTACATGCGCCGGAGTGACAACATATAAAGCGGTAAAAGTGTCGGATATCCGGCCTGGGCAATGGATTGGCGTATTTGGCATTGGCGGTTTAGGAAGCCTGGCTGTCCAATATGCAAAAAATGTATTTGGCGCAAGAGTAGTCGCATTCGATATCAATGACGATAAATTGGCCTTTGCAAAAGAAGTGGGAGCAGATGTCACGGTGAATTCGTTAAAAGAAAATCCGAAAGAAAAAGTCCTTGAAATCACAGATGGCAAAGGATTGGACGCTTGCGTTGTGACAGCCGTGGCGAAAGCGCCATTCAACCAGGCTGTAGATGTCGTGAAAGCAGGAGCCCGGGTTGTTGCAGTCGGCTTGCCTGTTGATAAAATGGATCTTGATATCCCTCGCCTTGTGCTGGACGGCATTCAAGTGGTCGGTTCCCTCGTCGGCACCCGCCAAGATTTGAAAGAAGCGTTCCAATTTGCAGCTGAAGGAAAAGTAGTACCTAGAGTAACCCTCCGAAAACTTGAAGAAATCAATGATATCATGGAAGAAATGGAGCAAGGAAAGTTCACTGGTCGAATGGTGATCGACTTTACGAACTAAAAAATAAAAGGAAGGAGCAGTCTCTTTTGGACATGCTCCTTTTTAAAATTGCGAAGAATTTGGAGGGCAGAAGACGGATAATTGTTGGTCTCTTTGGTTGGCGAATATGTTTGGAGATTTGGCGATTATCCTTGCCCAGTTGGCGATTATTCTTCCCAACGCGGCGATTATCGGCTCTTCGCAAGTCTTATAGAAGTCCTTTCTTACACTTACACGCCCCTCTTATTCCCCCACACAAGGGTATGCAATTGCGGCAGCACTTTCACATTTTTCAATTCCTCATCGGCCATCACCGTATCAATCAGCGCTTCATATTTCTTCAACAAATGATGAACAAGCTTCTTTTGATCCGTCGTTGCAATATCGTCATTTCCCACCTGCAAGAAAAAGGGAACGCCCGGATAGCGCAAGTGCACTTCCTTGGCAAACCCGTAGTCTTTCTCATCAAACACAACCACTTTCAGAGAAACTTGTTGGCTCCCCTTTCGATTTTCAAGCTTCTCCAAAATTTCCGTAAGCACCGTAAAATCCGTTTTCATCCCGGAACTTGGCGGCTTTGGGGAAATCGTCAATTGATCCACCTCGTACAGCCAATCCTGCCATCTGCTTCCCTGGGTTTCGACGCCGATTTGGATTCCATTCTCCTTTAAAATCCGCACCAAATGTTCCAAATGCCGAATTAACGCCGGATTCCCACCGGAAATCGTGACGAAAGAAAATCCATTCCCACCAAGCCGTTTCAACTCGTTCCATATCTCTTCCGCTGTCATTTGCTTAATCAAACTTTTGCCGCTGCCATCCCAAGTAAAGGCGGAATCGCACCAGGAACAGGAATAGTCACAGCCTGCCGTGCGGACAAACATCGTCTTTTGCCCGATGACCATGCCTTCCCCTTGAATGGTGGGTCCAAATATCTCGATGACGGGGATTTTACTCACCTTCCATCCACTCCCGTCTTGCTTCCGCATAGCTTGTCGGCGTTTCATAAAGCCGGATGAATTCCACCCGCGCACCATCTATGCTTCTTTCCGCCAATGCTTCCGCCAACTTCTCGTAAATCCAGACGACCATATTTTCAGCCGTTGTATTCATCGGCGGCAACGTTTCATTTAAATAGCGGTGGTCCAAATAGATTTCTATTTTTTCCTTCCAAATTTCTTTGAGATCGGCAAAATCAATGACCAGTCCCCGATCGTCCGGATAGCCGCTGACGCCCATTACCACTTTGTACGTATGGCCGTGGAGATTTTTGCATTTCCCTTCATAGGCATGCAAATGATGGGCGGCATCAAAGGTAAACTCTTTCGACACAAGCACCCGTTTGGAATGATATTTCAATTGATCCCGTTGGATATCTTCCCCCAGCTTTTGCAGCTTATCGACAATTCGAAATTCAAGCATGGATAGACCCCTTTCTGGAACGCAAATATTCCTCAAGCCCTCTTCTTCTCAACTTGCATGCAGGGCATTCCCCGCAACCGTCCGCTTTTATGCCGTTATAGCAAGTCAAAGTTTTATTGCGCACAAAATCAAGGGCGCCCAATTTGTCGGCAAGCTCCCAAGTTTGGGCTTTCGTCAGCCACATAAGCGGCGTATGAATCACAAATGTATCATCCATGGCCAAATTCAATGTGACATTCAATGATTTGATAAAAATGTCCCGGCAATCCGGATAGCCGCTAAAGTCCGTTTGGCAAACACCTGTGACGATATGCTTCGCCCCCACTTGGCTTGCCACTACCCCTGCAAAAGAAAGGAACAGCAGATTGCGTCCTGGCACAAAAGTGTTCGGAAGCCCGCCATCCTCCCCTTCTTCCACTTGTATGTCTTCCCGCGTCAACGCATTCGGCGCCAGTTGATTCAACAGCGACATATCCAGAATGTGGTGCTTTACCCCGAGTTCTTTTGCGATTTCCTTTGCGCACTCGATCTCCAATCGATGTCTCTGGCCATAATCAAAGGTGACCGCTTCCACTTCCCCAAATTGTTCCATTGTCCAAAACAGGCAAGTCGTGCTATCTTGTCCACCGCTGAATACAACGATCGCTTTCTCACTTTTCATTCATAAACACTCCTTTATATAAGAAAAAACAGCATTCTAAGAAGGAAATGCTGTTTTCTTCTTAGTTTTTTATAGAGGGTAGCTAAGAACCTCTGTTATTCAATTTATCGATTATCCACTTTTTCCGGATATAAATCGTGGTTCATCAAACGGTAGTTGGCCATTTCTTCATATTTCGTGCCGGGTCTGCCGTAGTTGCAGTACGGGTCGATGGAAATGCCCCCGCGCGGCGTGAATTTGCCCCACACTTCAATATATCTTGGATCCAGCAATTTGATTAAATCGTTCATAATGATATTCACGCAGTCTTCATGGAAATCCCCATGGTTGCGGAAACTGAATAAATATAATTTGAGGGATTTGCTTTCGACCAGCTTTTTATCTGGAATATAAGAAATATAGATGGTTGCAAAGTCCGGCTGCTGGGTGAGCGGACAAAGGCTGGTGAATTCAGGGCAATTGAACTTCACAAAATAGTCCCGGTTGGAATGAAGATTGTCCACCGCTTCCAACACTTCCGGCGCATATTGGGTTGGATACGCTGTTTTCTGATTCCCCAATAGCGTTAAATCCTGCAAACCATCTTCCAATTTTCGACTGGACATAAAAAAACCTCCTTGCAAAATGTTTCCCAACATTTTCAAGAGAGGTGCACCCAATAATTCTATAAAACTGATGAAATTATTGTTTCATAGTTTTTTATAGAGGGTTAAGCTATGAACCTCTCCCGTGCTAGTCGGGCCATTTTAATAGTATAGAAGTTTCCGGGATGAGTCAACTTGATTTTTGGCCAAAGGAAATGGGATTTTAGGCAAAAAAAACACACAGGTTCACAAGCGTGCACCTGAGACTGGACTAAGAAAAAGATAAGGGTGATCATGAGTAACATATATGAATGGTTTTTGAGCTTGTCATTTTCTCGTTTTCCCGAAACGCTTTTCGCCGGGTATCGTCCTGTCATCCCTGACCGTATGGATTGCCCGTATCCAATTCCCGCGTAAGCATCCCCATTACTCATTTCATTATTCTACCTTCTATTTCTAATCAAAAAATATATTAAGAAAGCGAAAATTATTTTATCCCCCTGCGATAATCATAAGTTTCCTTTGGCAACTCAAGCTGAACCCCATTGATCACCACTGTGTCATCATCCAGCCATTCGATGATGGCATAATCGATTTTATATTCCCAATAAATTCTCTTTGGTTTCTCATTTTTTTCGTTGAAAACCAATTCCCCTAACACCGAATGGGATAGTGTTGCGCCACCATTGGATAAGTAAGCGTTAATTGTATAGGTTCCGTCAGGGGAAGTGGATTGGGCAATCAATTCATCCTTGAAGCGGCTCCAATCAAAGAACAGCCAATAGATTCCATAGCTGAGAATAACCGCAAATAAAAGAAACCAGATGAGGAGGACTGTCATCACCTTTTTCATCGCCTTTGTTTTCACGTCAATTTCCAAGATCCTTCCCCCATAAGTTTTTTCAATGAAAACGGATTTTTATATGAAAAGGTTTCGCGTTTGCTAACCATTTGAATCAATCTTATGATAGATCAACTGAACCACTCCCGATGGAAAAGTCTTTGTTTCCATCAATTTCAATCCCACTCTCTGTTGAATATCGATAAATAGCGGTTTTCCTTGTCCCAAAATGATTGGATGGACCGATAACCGATATTCATCAACCAGATTATGATTGACAAATGTTGTAATCAAACTTGCTCCTCCATAAAGCCAAATGTCTTTTCCCGGTTGGCTTTTTATTTTATGGACCTCCTCAAGAATATTGTCATTGATATAAATGGCTTTTCCTTCTGTATTTTGCTGTGTCCTTGAAAAAACGTACTTCCTTTTGCTATCAATTATTTCCCATAGTTCTTTTTCTTCTTGGTCTGCATCTTTTCCGGGGGAATATTCGCCCCACAATTCATAACTTTTTCGCCCATAAAAAATTGTATCGATCTGACGAAGAAAATCGGCAAAGTTCATTTCCGGCTCCATAATGCACCAATCCACTTCACCATTTTCCCCTTCGATATAGCCATCCAATGTTACCGCTAAATCCAAAAGAATTCTTCTCATTTAGTACTTCTCCTTCTGGCTAATCATGAGTAATTTCTATTTTACTTAAAAAACCGGTTTCAAAAAAGATTCTTGCAGGTTCACAAAGACGAATCCGACGATTTTTTCGACAAAACCGCATGTTCGCTGTTAAAATTCACCAAAAGTAAAGCGAATTGGAAACTGCTCCAATCCGCTTCATACAAATTGACATAACACTTTATTAAATTTATCCCGTTCCTCCCAGAATGTTCCATGGCCGCTATATTGGAAAGGGACAATCCTTGAATGTTTTATTTCTTGATGGAGCTCGTGTGCTTGTGCAAATGGGATCACTTTGTCGTGAATTCCATGAATAATCAAAGTAGGCACATGCACCTTTGAAAGATCCGCATACAATGTTTCATCCCGCAATGTATTGATGATGGCAATGGTGGACCAGCTGGCCGCCTCCATCCCCATGTTCATAAACCAGTCGGAAAATTCTTTTGTGATATATTGGAAGAAAAATCCGTCAATCACCTTCTGCATCATTTTCGGGCGGTCATTGTAAGCCAGCTCCAAAAAACTTTGTGCCGTTTCTTGAGTAAATCCGACCGGCGCCGCACTGGCAACGAGAATCAATTTTGAAACGCCAAAGCCTTTGTAACGGGCCACATACCTTAAGGCAATGGCGCCTCCCGTTGAATGCCCGAGTAAAGCAAAATGGTTTAACTGCAATGCATTCACTACGGCAAAAACATCATCCGCCAGTCTATTGAAACTATAACCTTCAAAAGGTCTATCCGACTTTCCGAACCCTCTCCAGTCTATTCCGATACAACGGTAGCCCAACGCCGGCAATACATTATACTGATACTCGAATTGCTCATGACTTAACGGCCAACCATGCAAAAATACTATCGTTTTCTTGCCCAAAGGATTGATATCCTCCACATACAATTTCACACCCGAATCCACGGGAACAAAAAAGCCCATGAATATCCTCCTCTCGGAATAGAATATTCATGGCTGGAACATTGGGTGAATCGATTTGGCTGCATTTGGGATTCCCGCTATAAATCGGCGATGACCGGAACTACGCCCGCAAAATTTTTTCCATCGCTTTTCCCCTTGCCAATTCATCAATCAATTTATCCAAATAACGGATTTCCCTTATCAACGGCTCTTCAATCTCCTCCACCCGCACTCCACAGATGACCCCTTTGATCAGTGCGCGGTTTGGGTTTAATTGGGGAGCTTCCGCAAAAAAGGTTTCAAAATCCACCTCTTTTTCTATTTGCCCTTCCAATTCCTCCTGGCTATATCCTGTCAGCCAACAGATAATTTCATCCACTTCCTCTTTTGTACGGCCTTTTTTCTCCGCCTTTTGAACATAAAGGGGATATACTCCTGAAAATTTCATCTTATAAATTCGGTTGTTTTTCATGTTAAGACTCCTTTTCCGAATAAATCAAAAACAGCGTTTCACACCATTCCCCCTATTAAATACCCAAAAAACGCCAGAGCTATTCCTCCAACATAAGTAATGATCAAATACAACATAAACATTTTTTTATCCTTCAAAAAAAGCGTGTTGAGCTCCAATTTCAAAGTGGAGAATGTGGTGAATGCCCCAAGGAAGCCTGTCCCGAAAAGCAAGGCGATCATTTCATCCACAGTAGAACCGGTGATGATTCCTAATAAAAATGAGCCTGCCAAATTCACTGTCAACGTTCCAAATGGCAGCGACTCATATCTATTTAAAGCTTTGCTCAAAGCAAACCGTGAAATTGCCCCAGCAAATCCGCCCATTCCCACCAAGATGTAATGCATCAACATTTTCAATCCGCCCCCTTGCCTGTTTTAAAACCCAAGCCGCTCATGAGCAATCCGCCGACGATGCTTATAAAGACATAAACAACGCCCAATACAAACTGCTGATTTTCAAACAGCTCCACCGTTTCCACGCTAAAGGTGGAAAATGTTGTAAAGGAACCGACAAATCCTGTGCTGATGGCGGTGGCCATTGTTGGGGAGATGGAAACCCGTTTAAATAATGAAGTGGCCAGCCAAGCCAATATAAAACTGCCTGCCAAATTGGTCATGAGTGTCGCCCAGGGAAAAGCCCTTCCCGTCAACAAGGTCATTCCGATGAAATATCTCAACATGGCACCGCATGCACCTGCAATGCCAACGTATATGTAGGTCATTCCCTTTCCTCCTTTCACAAAAAAACCCCTGCCGAGACATGGCAATCCCATATCATCAGCAGGAGTCATCAGCCGACATCGGCGGTTAAAGGTGAACTCCATCACCTATTGTACTGATTTGGTAATTCACTTATAACACGGCGAAAGGCATTTTTCAACTATTTTTTGCTCTCCTCTATCCTAAATTTGCCATATCTGAATATTAAGAATAAAATCATCATAATAGCATAAAAATTTCACCATATGACTCTATCAATCATAAAGGAGTGCGAGAAATGAAAGCCCAAGTCATTCAATCTTTTGGAAATCCATCCGTTTTTCAAATACAGGATATTCCCACACCTGAAGTCATTCCAGGCCATGTCCTCATTGAAGTGAAAGCGACAAGCGTCAATCCGATTGATACAAAAGTGCGTTCAGGATTCGTTTCCGCTGTTGCCCCTGAATTTCCGGCAGTTTTGCATGGAGATGTGGCAGGAATCGTACGGGCGGTTGGCGAAGGGGTTTCGAAATTCAAAGTGGGCGATGAAGTATACGGCTGTGCCGGCGGGTTTAAAGGGACAGCTGGCGGCGCATTGGCAGAATATATGCTTGCGGATGCGGATTTGCTTGCCCATAAACCCAAAAATTTAACAATGGAAGAAGCAGCCGCTTTGCCCCTCGTAACCATTACCGCTTGGGAGGCCCTGTTCACCCGCGGCAAGCTGGCTTCCGGACAAAACATCCTGATCCATGCCGCTGCAGGCGGAGTGGGCCATGTGGCAATACAGCTCGCCAAATGGGCTGGAGCCAAAGTTTACACGACCGCCTCTTCCAATGAAAAGCTTGAAATCGGAGCCCGCCTTGGCGCGGACGCAACCATCAACTACCGGGAAGAAAGTGTACAGGATTATGTTCAAAAATATACAGATGGCAAAGGGTTCGACATTGTCTTTGACACGGTGGGAGGAGAGAATCTGGATCGTTCATTCGAAGCGGCAGCGCCCCTTGGAACTGTGCTTGCCATTGCCGCCCGTTCAACCCATGACCTCTCGCCATTGCATTCAAAAGGGTTGACCCTTCATGTGGTCTTTATGTTGTTAAAAATCTTGGAAAAAGAATGGCGCAAAGAATATGGAGAAATTTTGGAAAAAGTAACGGCAATCGTTGAAGAAGGAAAGCTTCGCCCGCTACTTGACCCGAACGTCTTTACCTTTGATGAAATCTCCAAAGCCCACGAACATTTAGAATCAGGCAAAGCGATCGGCAAAATTGTATTAGTGAATAAATGGTAATTCAAAAAACTCACAAACCTTGTCATGCAAGGATTGTGAGTTTTTTCTCCATCAAAAGCAATCCGCTGATCATGCCCCATCAATAATGATGATTTTCTCCCGCCATCGCATCCGCTTTAGTGCGATGAACCGTGCCATGCGGATGATGCGGCGGTGCATAAATCGAATATAACTTTAATGGGACTTTTCCTGTGTTGATCACATTATGCCATGTTCCGGCAGGCACCATGATCGCGGTATCCTCATTGACTTTTCTTCTATAATTCAAATGATTACGGCTTCTCCCCATTTCAACGATTCCTTCTCCCTGCTCAATCCGTAAAAATTGGTCCGTATGCGGATGAATTTCCAATCCAATATCTTCTCCCGGATGAAGGCTCATTAATGTGACTTGCAAATGTGGCCCTGTCCATAAAGCCGTACGGTACGTTCTGTTTTTCTTTGCTGCCTCTTCAATATCCACTGTGTATGGAGCGGGCCCCCGGTCAATGATATGGCCAGTGTGTTTAAAAGAGCTGGATTCTTTTCCATAAACATCCGGATTCATCTCTGGAAACCAATAATTTGAATTCATATCGTTTGGCATCCACGGGTTCATATGAGGATAATTCCAGTATTGCATGTCATGGGGATTCATGTTTGCATTCCGGTAATGTTGGTATTGCATATCTTGCGGATTCCCATATCCATAAGGCATCGGAGTGTTGTAGTAATACGGATGAAAATAGTTCATTTACCCATCCTTTCGCAAATAGAATACCTAAACTAAATTTTATGAAGCGATAAGAAATCGGATTGGGCACAAATACTCATAAATAAAAATTTTTCCCCCTTCCGATTTCAGAAAATGATAAATTTTCTCTACCATTACATAATCGAGAAAAAAACATAAATATAATAGAATATACATATACATTTTTATTATGTGCGAAATATTAAAATAGTACTATTTTTCACTCTGCCGTAATACGGTGAAGGAGGGAGATGATGTCATGTTTCACTTACCAACTGTACAATTTACGGAAGAACAGGAAGCCTTTCGTTTGGAAGTGCGAAATTTTCTTCAAGAGCACGTGAAAAAAGGGACTTTTACGCCCACCGTCGATTCCTGGTTGAGCGGTGTGGATCCATCCTTTTCAAAATTGATTGGTGAGAAGGGCTGGATTGGAATGACATGGCCGAAACAATATGGTGGCCAAGAGCGGAGCACCCTTGACCGTTATATTTTGACAGAGGAATTTTTGGCAATCGGTGCCCCCGTCGCAGCCCACTGGTTTGCGGACCGCCAAACGGGCCCTTTGCTCCTCCGCTATGGCACTGAAGAACAAAAGCAATTTTTCCTTCCAAAAATCGCTAAAGGGGAATGTTATTTTGCCATTGGATTAAGTGAGCCGAACAGCGGTTCAGATTTGGCATCGGTTCGTACACGGGCGGAAAAGGTGGAAGGCGGTTGGATTGTAAATGGACAAAAAATTTGGACTAGCAATGCCCACGTGTGCCATTATATGGTGGCCCTTGTACGCACAAGCCCCTTTGACGGAAAGAACAAGCATGCAGGGTTGAGCCAGCTCATCATCGATTTACATGCGGAAGGCGTTACCATCGTTCCCATTAAATTTTTATCCGGTGAATATCACTTTAACGAAGTATTTTTTGATAATGTATTTGTGCCTGACAATATGGTAGTGGGAAAAATCGGCAATGGCTGGGAACAGGGATTGGCGGAACTGGCCTTTGAACGGAGCGGTCCGGAGCGTATTTTGAGCACCTTCCTTTTATTGGATGAATTGGTCCGTGAATTAAAACAACAAAGAAATAAAGAAGGATTAAAACAGGCATCGAAACTGCTTGCCCGATTGTGGGGATTAAGGAATTTATCCATCGGCGTCGCCAAATTATTGGAATCGGGCAATACGGAAGATGTGGCCATCCCTGCTTCGTTAGTCAAAGCCATTGGTACCAAGTTTGAACAGAGCATCCCTGAAATTGCGCGATTGCTTATTGAAACCTACCCGAATCTTGAAGCAAATCGGAAATTCGACCGCTACATGGCACAATCCATTTTGCATGCTCCCAGCTTTACAATCCGCGGCGGCACGACGGAAATCCTTTATGGTATGGTGGCGAAAGGGGTTGTGGCAAAATGAGCGAAATGAAAGATATGATTATCGATGTTGCCGAACGAATGCTGAAAGAGAATGTCTCAAAAGATGTCGTCGATCTGCTTGAAAGAGGCGACTGGGCTAGAGGGATTTGGGCTTTATTTGAAGAATCGGGCATGTTCTCCGTCGCCATTTCAGAAGTGAATGGAGGGGCCGGCGGTGATCTGGAAGATTTATTGAATATTGTGAGATTGACAGGAAAATATGCCGCACCGATGCCCTATGCGGAATCGACTTTTGCCAACTTCCTGCTGGAAAACAGCAAACAATCAGTCGTTGATGGAATTGCGACATACTCCCTAAAAAAAGGATTGATTTTGCAAGATGGTGAAATCTCCGGAACATTGCCCAATGTGCGATGGGCGAGGTTTTCCAAATATTTGGTGGCCGCTGCAGACAGCTTCCAAGGAACACAAATTGTCCTCATCGATATGAAAGATGCAACGATTGAACAAAGCAGCAACATTGCCAGTGAACCGCGCGATGCCGTCATTTTGGACAAAGTCAAACCACTTTCTTCCGCCGTTATAACCGATGAACAATTTTTCAATGCTTTATCCATTGAAACTGCGTTCAAAATCGCCTTAATGACGGGAGCCATTGAAAGAATTTTTGACATCACCGTAGAGTATTCCAAAAAAAGGGAGCAGTTTGGACGCCCCATTCACCGCTTCCAATTGGTGCAGGAGCATATCGCCCAATTGGCCGGAGAGACGGCTATTGCGGTCTCCGCTTTTAACAACGTTTGTGCCGCTATACAATCAAAAGATTTTTTGCATGAGATCGCCTTTGCCCGCATCCGTATCGAGGATGCCGTCACAACCATCACTTCATCTGCCCACCAAATTCATGCGGCGATTGGGATGACCCATGAGTACCCATTGCATCAATATACGCGCCGTTTATGGTCTTGGCGGGATGAAGGCAGAAACAGTCCATTCTGGAGCGAATACATTGTCGACTATTTATTGAAACATGATGTTGATTTGTGGGCCTATCTGACAAAAACCGTTGGGAAAAAATAAGGGAGAGATTTCATGGCAGATTTACTTTTTGAAGTGGAAAAGCATATTGCGACGATTACCTTGAACCGGCCGGAAAGTTACAATGCTTTTAGTGAAGAAATGATTGTGAAATGGATCGAGGCATTGGAAACGGTGCGTGATGATGATTCCATCCGGGTGCTGATTGTTAAAGGCAACGGAAAGGCTTTCTGTGCGGGAGGCGACATTAAGGCAATGCATGCGGGCGAAGGATTTTACAGAAGTAAGGAGGATATCTCCTCCACAGGGTTGGCACGGAAAAATTCATTATGGAAGAAAATTCAAAGGATTCCCTTGCTTCTTGAGGAAATCGATAAACCGGTCATTGCCCAAATTCATGGATTTGCGATGGGTGCCGGTTTGGATATGGCGTTAATGTGCGATATCCGGATTGCCGCCGCATCTGCAAAACTTTCCGAAAGCTATATTAATGTGGCCATTGTGCCGGGAGATGGAGGCGCTTACTATTTGCCAAGGCTCATTGGTATTGATAAAGCGCTGGATCTGTTATGGACCGCCCGGATGGTCACAGCCGGGGAAGCCAAAGAAATGGGCCTTGTCACTTTTGTGGTGGATGATGAAGAATTGGAGCCATTTACCCGCGCGTATGCCGAAAAGCTTGCAAACGGGCCGCAAACCGCCATCCGTTTTATCAAGCGGGCCGTTTACCAAAGTCAGAAGATGGACTTGCGCTCATCTCTTGATTATATTTCCTCTCAAATGGCCATCGTCACTGAACTTGATGACTTCAAAGAAGGGGTCGATGCGGTGGTCAATAAAAGAAAGCCCAAGTATGAATGACGGACTGTTGGAAAGCATGAGCCCCCTATTAGGTAAACATCTGTCCTAATGGGGGCTTTTTTTATGGAATTGATTGCAGCCGATGAATTTGAGGTTGCATACGCACATGTTGAAAGAATGTATCCGAACAAAGAGTGGCTTATTCACACCAATTGCAGTCGCATACGCACTAAAGTGGGAATTATTCGCACCAATTGCGGCTTTATATGCACTAAAGGCGGCATTATCCGCTCCAATTGCGGCTGTATATGCACTAAAGGCTGCATCATCCGCTCCAATTACGGCTGTATATGCACTAAAGCAGGTATTATTCGCACCAATTGCGGCTGTATATGCACTAAAGCAGGCATTATTCGCACCAATTGCGGCTGTATATGCACTAAAGGCGGCATTATCCGCTCCAATTGCGGCTGTATATGCACTAAAGGCGGCATCATCCGCTCCAATTGCGGCTGTATATGCACTAAAGCAGGTATTATTCGCACCAATTGCAGCTTTATATGCACTAAAGGCTGCATCATCCGCTCCAATTGCGGCTTTATATGCACTAAAGGCGGCATTATCCGCTCCAATTGCGGCTGTATATGCACTAAAGGCGGCATCATCCGCTCCAATTACGGCTGTATATGCACTAAAGGCGGCATCACTCGCACCAAAACCGGCTGCATTCGCACTAAAGGGCACACGAAATCATTAGTCCGTACACGCACCTAATTGGACAAAATAAAAAGAGCGATTTTTCACTTTCGCTCCATGAAAGTTCATGACTCCCCTTCCATTTCCTTCATCAAAAACTGCACATTCTCCTCATGGCATTTGATCAAACTTCTTTGATATGGGTACTGGGCAATCAAATGCGAATGCTCTTTTTTGGACCGGATTGCTTTTTTCAAGCTGATGATATACAGTAGACTTTCGTTTTTTCTTTTCAAAATCTCCTCTTTGCTGAAAGCCGCATGTCCATGTCCCGGAATCAAAATATTGATTTGATGATTTGCCAATATGGTTTCCGTTTTTTCCAAAGTTTCTACGTAATCCTTTGAACCGGAATAAATGAACGGGAATTCAATATCGGATAAATAATCGCCCGCAATCCAAATGCCAAGAGGCTCGACAATCGCAAAGATTCCATCATCCGTATGCCCTTTCGCTTCATAAAAGGTGAGCACGGTATTGCCGATTTTCAGCGGCTGGCCATCTTTTTCCACAATCATATCCACATTCGGATAAATCAAAGGGGTTTTGCGATCGATGTAATATTCATCATCAAAAGCCTTCACCTGTTCAATCATTTCTTCCGGGTTTTTCTTTTGAAAGTTGGCACTGGCAATGACAGTCGCTTCCGGAAATGCTCCGGCGCCCACGATATGGTCCCAGTCCGAATGGGTCAGAATGAGATAAATCCGGCGACTCCCCCGAATACGCATGACATATTCACGAATTTCATCCACTTCAAATGGAAGGATGCAAGGATCAACGACAATAATGCAATCTTCCGTTTGGATGACGGTGGATGTGGTTTTATAAAGCTGGCTTTCGAATACGGTGATTTGGCCGTTTTTGTACTGGATCATGTTTTTCGCCCCATTTGCATTCGTTGCGGAAAGATGGATTTTATTTAATATTATCACATAGAAAAAGGAGAACTTAATCTCCTTTTTCCAATCAACTCTATTTTAAGAAATCCGGGTCAAGGTATTTCGGATTAGGGTAGTCATAGAAGCCTTTGCCGTTTTGAATGCCCATTCGTCCTTTATCAAGAAATTCTTTTTTCAAGTACTCAGCAATTTTCTCCGCTTCCTTGTCCCCCGCTTTTGCTCTCGCAAGGCACAAATTATATGGAGTATTTATGCCCACCACATCCAGAATCGCAAAAGGACCTTGAGGAGCACCCGTTGCAATCATCCATGTTTTATCTACTGTATAAGGATCGGCAATGCCGTTCACCACTAATTTTTGCGCAGCATCCAAGAACGGAACGAGCAAGGAATTTAAGATGTAGCCCGGCTGTTCTTTATACAATGGCAGCGGAACCATGCCAATCGCTTTGGCAAATTCAATGACCTCTTCAAACACTTGTCGGTCTGTTCCTTCATGTTTCATAACTTCTGCTGTGTTGTGTTTCCAAATTTCATTGGCAAAGTGCAAATTCAAAAACTTTTCAGGTCTTCCGGAAATATCGGCAAATTGGCTTGGCAACATGGTCGAGGAGTTGGATGCAAAAATGGTCTTTTCATCCGCCACTTCCCCAAGATTTTTATAGAAGTTCGCTTTAATGTCGTACACTTCCGGCACCGCTTCGATGACAAGGTCCGCCCCTTTCACCGCTTTTTCCAAATCCGTATAAAACGTCAAATTGTTATATGCTTTTTCTACTTCTTCTTCAGTGGCGCCCAAGTCTCTTTTATATGCTTCCTGCCAAGCGCGGATTTTTTCTTTTGCTTTGTCCAAAGCTTCATCGCTGATGTCATAAAGATTGACCGGGAATCCGGAATATGCTGTTTGGAATGCGATTTGGCTTCCCAACACTCCTCCACCGGCTACTGTTACATGTTTGATATTCATCTTCATGCCCTCCGTTTCTTTAATGAATCTATTATTATTTTACTACTATAACTTTTGGGATTATATGGTTTAGGGAAAGGTTCATGAAATGTATAAATTCTTCAATCATTTTTTTATAAAATAACATTCGATACCTAATGTTTTTCCGAATGGTTTTGGTGTGATGCTTTTTGATTTGTTTCTTTTTTCTTCATAAACAGTTTCCCCAGCTATTGATTAATTTTTTGCAACTCCCTTGAGGAAATTTTTACTTCATTCCGCTCTTTAATTACATTTAATAATTGCGGGATTTGAATCACTTTAGCAGATATGAAAGGCTCCTTGAATTTCAATGTGGATAGTTGAGTAAAAACGATAATGGAATAAGTATGTAATAATTTTTCGATTCCTATGTATTTTTTTATGCCTGGATATGTCCGTAATGTATCGATTTGATCCGGTAATATAAACGTTTGATGTATTCTTCAATCTCTTCTTTATCATTTGTGTTATAGGGATAATCTTCACCAATGGTTTGGCCTTCAATTAATTCTCGCAATTGTTCTTCTGAATACACCCCTTCTTTTCCCCTTTCTTATATATTCAAGCAAAGGTCTTTTCTAACAATATATTATCAAAGGCAGTCATCCATCAGCCATTTGCCGCATACGGCAACATATTTTATAATTCTTACAGAACTTTGAAGATAAAAAGGGGTATTTACTATGGTATTAAAACTCTCAAACTCTGAAAACAAACGCCTTTACAAACCCTTTCGGAAAACGATTATGGAATACAACATGATTGAAGAAGGCGATCGGGTGGCGGTCGGCTTATCCGGGGGAAAGGACAGCTCCACTTTGCTTTATCTTCTCACACTGCTCAAGCAACAGGCTCCTTTCCAATTTGATATTGTTCCTGTTACCTTGACGCTCGGCTTTGAAGGAATGGATCTATCGCCGCTAAAAAACTATGTGGAAAGCCTCGGACATGAGCTGCATATTAAAGAAACCAACATCAGCCAAATCGTGTTTGACATCCGCCGGGAAAAAAACCCTTGTTCCTTATGTGCCAACTTGCGCAGGGGAATTTTATATGATTACGCAAAATCCCTTGGCTGCAATAAAGTCGCATATGGCCACCATTTGGATGACGGCATTGAAACCTTTTTTATGAATCTTCTGTTTGGCGGAAAATTGGGCGTGTTTAAACCGGTATCCTACATGAGCCGTTTGGACATTACGTTGATTCGCCCGATGATATCCATTGAAGAGCAATCCATCATCCAATTCGTCAAAGCGAAAGAAATCCCTATTATACATAACCCTTGCCCTGCGGATAAAAACACGAAGCGGGAAGAGATGAAAGAACTCGTCAAAGCGTTAAGCGAAAAATACCCAAACGTGCGCCAAAACTTTTTGCATGCTGTGAAAAATGTGGATGAAGCGGATTTTTGGAATGTGGAAAAATAAAACTGTGGGTTCATGCCCACAGTTTGGTTCATGCCCACAGTTTTTTCCTTTATTTCTTTAAAACTTCAATAAAACTATTCAGTTTATCCAATGAAGTGATATTTTGATTACATTTTACGCTGTTTTTGCAAATATAATTTCCTCTATTGACATAAGATTCTTTTCCGCTTTTCACATTTGCGACAAATAGACCGATTTCTTCCAATCTATTGCATATAGAACATATGCCTTTATGTGACTCTTTAAAAGTTCCTTCGATTCCCATCAATTTGCCGTCATATTCGACTACAAGAAACTTTCTTCCTAATCCGACATCATTCCAGCCTAAATAGGAAATTTCCCTGCAATCCATTTCTACTAATGGAGGAACTTTTAATTTCCCTATTTTTGGAAAGAGTTTTCTTATTGCATTTTCCGTGAGATTCGCAAACGGAATAACATATTGTTTCAATTCATGAAGAAAATGCTTTGCTTGTGTTTCCTCTTCAATGTCGATGATTTTATATAATCGTTCACTTTGTTCTTCATTTAAATCGGGGAACAAGTTTTGAATCTTATCGAATGCATATAATTTCAAAGCATCCAGCGTTTCTTTGTCTTTAACCGATAAATGTGCTGAAATAATGTTTTTTAGTTCAAATTTAATAAAATTGAATTGATCATTTCGAATAAAAGGTTTTAAATTCATTTCTGTATTTTTGTTTTCCATTCCTGACAGCTCCTTTCTTATTATTTAAAGAATTTTTGCAAAGCTGTTTCAGAAATGGGATCATTCAGTTCATAGGCGATTTATTTAAAATCCACCCATGCAAAGTATCGCCATTTCAGTAACAGACTTTGCATGGGAAGCTCCAATTTCTGGCGGATAAATCTTCATATCTGCCATTTGCTATCACCTCCAATCAATCATATTATACAATACTTTGAAGGATTTTTTTATGAAGTTCAGAATATATGGTTTTTAGAAAATATACGTCACATCACACTATCCTTCTTTTTCTCCCTAATAGAAACCTAGAAATTAGGTTGCTATAAAGAGCTGATATAATTAATGTGCCATCATTTCCTCTGCAATTTCTTCTCCGCTTAAATGAGAGAAATAGTATGTTGGCCAATTTTCCAATTCTTTTAACAATGTTTCATGATCTGCATCCCCAAAGTAAATATGGAAATGATGTGATTTGGTTGGATAAATATTGTGATCACTGAATTGAACATGTTTTGGAACTCCTTCTTCACCGTCTACCAAATCAAATAAGTAACGAACACCTCTATTTCCAGCTTCATATGTCAGTATTTCGTAACCATGATATTTATATTTTCCTGTTTTCCCCTCCCCATTTCGATAAAATGTCATTGTATCATCCTTTATGACGATTCGTTCAATGTCTGTTTCATAGCCGATTTTATAATATTCTTTGTATTCTTCAAAAGTCTTGTCTTTCTTTGTTTCCGCTTTTTTCTTCAAAACCTCGTCCAAGGTTCCATCCAATAAATAAGGATAAACAGATTGCCAATCTCCTTCCCAGTCCGACAATTCCCTGTCTTCCACTTCATCATCTTCAAAAATTCCGGAGTAAATTTCTTTCTGTTTTTCAGCATTGTGATCATATTCATGATTGTGTTCATGGCTCTCAACATGGCTCTCTGTAGATTCAGTTTGCGAAGAAGTCGTCGTTTCTGAAGAAGCATTTTCATTTTCTTGACAACCCGCGAGAATCATTCCTAATAAAACCATTGTTGTTGCAAATTGCTTTTTCATTAATATAACCCCTCTTTTTCTATATTGTTTTATAAATAGTAATGATTACTATTTACACCTTAACGAATATACTATGTTTTCATTCATTAGTCAATATAAATCGTAACGATTACTATTTACTTTTTTTCTTGCAGTTCAAAAATAAGTGATATTATCTATCCAAAAATCGAGTAGGAGGGAGCGATTAACTCCCGTCCTCTCACACCACCGTACGTACGGTTCCGTATACGGCGGTTCAATTAAGATCATTGACGCAAGTTTTTATAACTTCCGTGAATAGCTGTTCTCTTTATGCCAGTGGTCACTCCACCCTCCAAGAGGTCTCCCACGGGATTCACCGCTTCCTTCCTCAAGTGAGGTACTACGTTTTCTGTGTTCATCATGATTCACTGAATGCCAAGGGCTATTCTCTCTTCATTGTTCGGTCTATAAATGTCAACACAAATATGTACACTTTTGCTTGTTTAAGGATGTACAAAATCACTCGTTTTCTTTCTCTAAATGATTCTTTAATCGATAAGAATCTCCAACGATAGTGACAACGGTTGCGTGGTGTAAAATGCGGTCTAAAATCGCATTGGCCAGCTTGGGTTCTTGAAAGATTTCATCCCATGCTTTAAAATTCACATTCGTTGTAAGAATCGTACTACGCTTCTCATAACGCATATCGATGAGTTGGAAGAAAAGCTTTGCGTCCTCGGCATCAATCGGTAAATAACCGATCTCATCGATAATTAAGAGTTTATATTTTGTATAGTGTTTTAATCTACTCTCTAACCGATTTTCTAAACGTGCTTTCTTCAGATTTTGAATTAAGTCATGGCACTTAATGAAATAAGTGCTTGTACGTTTCTTCGCTGCCTCAATCCCAATGGAAGTGGCTAAATGTGTTTTTCCTACGCCACTTGGCCCTAGAAAAACTATGTTTTCATTTGCTTCAATAAATCGAAGTGTTAGAAAATCTAAAATTTGTTTTTGATTTATTGACGGTTGAAAACTAAAATCAAAATCCTTTATTTCTTTCAAATGCGGAAAAGCCGCAACCTTCACCATCGATTGAATCATATTTTGTTCACGTACATCAATTTCGTAATTCGTCAGTTTCACTAGCGTATCTACCAGTGACAATTGATGGTTAACGCTGAAGTCTAAGACTTCATTTAAATGTAAGGACATTTGCTTGAGCTTCAAATAATCTAAGTTTTGTATGAGTTGTTGATAGTTTGTTGTAGGATTCATTATTTATACACTTCTCCAATCGTTGCTAAATTCCGTTTCGCTAGATCATCAATATCCGGATAATTCGGCATGGAAACGCCCAAGGCTTCTTGATAATGTGCTTCCTGATAATTTAATTTCTTATTACTTATTGGGTGTTGCGCAATCAGTTCCGTGTTATAATAAATCCATAATTGATTATCATACACTTGTAAGCCTACTTTCTTTCCTTGGTACTGTGCTGGTACCGAGTATTGGTTTGATTTGTAGGAAATCATGTTGGATGCATTTACTTTTACAAGCGTATGTTTGATCCGATAGGAATCTCTTACTTTCTCAGTTGGTAACTGGAGTAGGTGATTCCTTTCTTTTTTGAATTCTATCGCAGGAATTTTTCCAGTTCCTTGGTGGACCTCATGGTTTACTCGATGAGATAAATCTTGCACAAATTGATGTAATTCTTCCAAGGTCAACTGACCTTGATAAGCATGAATTTCATCTAATATTTTCATTGTGGTTTCCACTTTTCCTTTTGTCCTTGGACGTCCAGCAATGCATGGCTTCACCTCAAAACCAAAATCCTTAGCGAATTGTGCAAACTTGGCATTTACTCTTCCTGGGGAATGTTCTGTTCTTGCCTCATCCATAATGGTTTTCATATTATCCGTGATGATTTCAGCTGGCACCCCTCCAAGAGCTTCGAATGTTTCTGTTAAGAAGGAAAACAGGACACTTTGTGACTTAGAAATACTCATTAGGAAGGTTCTGAAACGTGAATGAGATAGAATCAGTACTGCAACATTGATTTCAACGTTCTGACCATCCTTTGTTTCAAAAGGAATACTCTCTTTCCAATCCAATTGTGCTTGTTTTCCTATAGGCGTTTCAAAACGTGCTGTGCCTTTAGGAGAAGGAATTCGTTTATCCTCTTCAAAGTAAGCATTAAATTCGGGCGTTTTCGCAATATACGCTCGGAACGTCGATGCTGCACAATCCAGTCCATGATTATCCTTTAAATACTGCCATAGCACACGACGATAATAAAACTTTTGCTTAGCATCTTCCGAAAGTAGTGCAGCGATGATTTCATAGTATTCATCAATTTTGGAGGGCTTCTTTCGTGTACGTTTAGGAATAAATCCATTTAAATATTTATCAATGGTTCTTCGATCTACACCTAGATCTCTAGCTAATTGACTTTTATTAATTTTCATCTTCAAATGCTCCATTAGTTGTTTTAATTTTGGTAAGTCTTCAAGACTCTTAATCTTAAAATCAGTTTCGACATTTATCGATATGTACATACTAATCACCTCAAGATTAGTATGTAATCTAAAATCAATTTTGTACATTATTATTCAAGCATTTGTGTACAAATTTAAATTATCATTTCTATTCGGTCCTTCTTAGTAGTTCTAAACCAACTAATACTATGACCTCTGCTGACTTCTGACGGTTCAGCTACTTATCACTAAGTAGGTTATGAAGAGTATTTCACCTATCCGCCAGACCTCCCCGGGTA
>NZ_JBHSNQ010000066.1:0-7355 GCF_042655065.1 Ureibacillus suwonensis | reverse complement strand
CGTCCCAAGTAGATTGTCAAAGGCTCTTTTCACTTTGACAATCTACTTGGGATGTGGAACAATCCATGAATGGTTGTTGTGCAAAAAAACTTAATCTTTTTGTGTCCAAAAACTTGACGTAGATCCAAATATTAAGAATAAAGGATTCTTTCCTCTTACAAAAAGACTTAGTGGCAACAACTATTTTCTCCTTATAATGATGAAATTAGTCGGTTTGAAGCTTCTGGTGTTAAATGAGGGCTTTCACTAATATGGAACCTTTTTTCGAGTTATAGGCTAATATGTTCTTCTTTTACAAGGCTCTTAGAAAAAACTTTAACTAAAATTAGATTATCTCTCAAAAAATCTTCTATTAATTAGTTCTTAAACATACAAAAAGACCGTCAAAGTGACGATCTCATAGTATCCCATTTCCTTCTTTCTATTTATTTATTACTAAAATCTATCTCATAATACCTTTGGGAAGTCTAAAATTTTTTTGATTGATTCAATAAGATTTTTCCCATTGTTCATGTAACTTGTTTTTATAGTATATCCATCCATACTTTAATAGCTGTACCGATAATGAGAATCGCTAGAATCCACTTCAAAATAGCAGTGTTCATTTTTTTACCAACTTTCACTCCTAAAGGTGACGCAATCATACTTGCGACAATCATAATAATGGCTGGCAAGTAATCTACTTGCCCTGTTGATAGTTTCCCTACTGCACTTCCTATCGATGAAATAAACGTAACAGCTAAACTTGTTGCAATGGTCATGCGAGTTGGTATTTTTAATACGACAAGCATTATCGGTACAAGGAGGAAACCACCGGCTGCTCCAACAATCCCTGAACCAATTCCCACTATGAGAGATAAAATCGTTGCAAGTAGTTTATTGAAAGTGACTTGTTCTAACGGGATATCATCAATTTGCTTCTTTGGAATAAACATCATAATTCCGGCGATTAACGCCAAGATTCCGTATACAATGTTAACACCTTGTTCCGAAAAATAGGATGAACCAAAACTTCCGATGATACTTCCTATTAAAATTCCACTTCCCATATAGAAAATAAGGGATTTATTTAAAAAGTTACCTTTTCGATATGCCCAAACACCAGCAAGAGAAGCAAAGAATACTTGTACAGCACTTATCCCAGATACCTCATGAGCTGTAAATGCGGTAAAGCCTAATAAAGAAGGGATATACAAAAGCATTGGATATTTAATAATCGATCCACCAATTCCAACCATCCCTGAGATAAATGACCCAACAAATCCTATTGCAAATATGGTTAGAATCCAAGCAATGTCCATGTTGATACCTTCTTTCCAGAAGAGGTGACACCCTCTCCCGAATGTCACCTCTCCTCTTTATCGATTCGTTATCCCTTTTTAATAATGAATTTGATTACATCCGCTTCAATCGATTAATCTAATATTTCATGTCCACTTGATTTAGCCCAAGCAGGAAAGTCAGATAGTGCGCCTTTGTCTGTCACATGCACTTCTAACACTTGACCTGTCGCTAACGTATCCATTGCTTTTTTTGCCCGTACAATCGGGAGTGGACAAGATAATCCTTTTGCATCTAACACTTGATTGACTTCCATTTCAAACGCTCCTTTTTAATTCTCATTAAAAAGGGGGAGTTTATCATTCTCCCCACCTGTTTCATAATTAACGTACCGCACAACGGTTTGGACCGATTTCCATTTCCATTTGTTCTTCTTCGTCTGGTGTCAATTTCCCCATATTTACTTGACGAATTTCTTGGTATGCATTTGGTTGTGGTGGCAAGTTTTCTGTTACTGTCTTACGGAATTCTTCTTCACTTTCAATATTTAAACCATGGTTTTCCGCAAATAGATCCCCTAAACGTTTTGCAACTGTTCCATCTTCATTCAACTCATCAATAATCATGAAGTGTGCAGGCAATACAATTAAATCTTCCGCTAACTCACGATAACGGCGATAAAGCGTTTCGCGAAGATCGCCTACCCAATCCTCAGCACGTCCTGCTAAGTCAGGTCGACCGATGGAATCAATGAATAAAATATCTCCTGTTAATAAATACTTGTTATCTACGATGAAGGAAGTTGAACCAATTGTATGACCTGGTGAATACAGAGCGCCTACTTCAATTTTGGAATTCCCAACCTTCACTGTTAAACCATCTTCCAATGGATTATATTCATAAACCACCTCATCTGCATCTTTTGGTGGTAAATAATATTTCGCCCCTGTTTCCTTTGCAATATGGCGTCCTCCGGAGATGTGGTCCGCATGTAAGTGTGTATCAAATACGTGGGTAATTTCCACATTTTTTTCTTTCGCAAAGTTGATGAACACATCTTTAAAACGAACTGCGTCAATAATGGCGGCTTCACCATCAGAAATGACCATATAAGATAAGCAGCCTTTCCCTAGACGAACAAATTGATACAGTTCACCTCCATTAGTCAAATCACCTACTTTAATTGGCTCGAGGTAAGAGCTCCAAGCTTTCATACCACCCTCAAGGTAGTACACATCGTATCCTGCATCTGAAAGCATTTCCGCAACCATGACAGAAGAGCCCTCTTTCGCACAAACAACTAAAATATCTTGATCGGACGGTAATTTTGGAAGAATTTCTTCCACACCATCTAATAATTCAAAGTAAGGTACATTTAAATATTCAAATCGGTGTCCTTCAATTTTCCAATCTTCAAAATCTTCTCTGTTTCGTACATCTAAAATAAATAATGGTTGATTTTCGATTACTTTACGAGCTACTTGTGCTGATGTCATTTTTTGAACTGCCATTCCACTTACCCCCTGCAGGTATATTTTTGTCATTTGAAGTGGAAGAGTAATCCCTTCCACTAAAGAATGGAATAAAACAAATGATTAAAACGTTAATGTTGGTGCAGCATCTTTTGCAAACTCAAGGAATGTAACTGCGCCACCTACATCAATTCCATCAATAAAGTCTTCTTTCGTTAAATTCATAACATCCATTGTCATTTGACAAGCGATTAATTTTACTCCCATCTCTTTTGCCATTTCTACTAATTCCGGAATACTTGGAACATTTGCTTTCGCAAATCCTTCTGCATAATGTTCTTTTCCTTCTGGAAGTGGCAATTGTTTCATCGCTTTTTTATGAATCAAGTTCAGACCCTCAAATGTAAAGAAGATCGCTACTTCTTTCTCTGTAGCAGCTGCTGCCGTTGCGATATTAAATACCTTATATGCATCAAATAATCCACCATTACTTGCAATAATTGCAACTTTATTAGACATTTTTCAAACCCCTCCGAATTTATAATTTTTTTATTAAATCGCCTTTCCAAGCACTCATTCCTGGTAAGACGTTATAAACTTTTGTAAAACCTTTTTCTACTAATTTTTGAGCAGCTAAATCACTGCGTGTACCTGTTCGACAAATGACATAGATTTCCTTGTCTTTGTCTAATTCATCTAAACGGTCTTCTAATTCCCCCATTGGAATGGATATGGAGCCTTCAATATGACCAAAAGCGTATTCCACTTCTTCTCGAACATCTAGAAGAATTCCGCCATTTTTCACTCGACTCAGAACTTCATCATTCGAGATTGTATGTTCAAATTTCTTTTCAACAACTTGCTCATTACATTTACGAATGTAATGAAACAGCACGCCATTTTCTTCAAACATACCGATATATTGATGTCCAACACTGTCACACCATGCTTTTAAGTCGGCAATTGAACCTTTATCGGTCGCTTTCACTTCTAATACTTGGCCTTCCTCGATACCTTCCATTGCCTTTTTCGTCTTCACAATCGGCATTGGACATGAAAGCCCCGTACAATCTAACTGTACATGTGCCTTTATCGACATCTCAAAACCTCCAAATACCTAATAGGGTATTTTATTTTAGAAAAATTTTTTGTTGAATATAAAATCAAAAATTTGCCGTCATGGAATCTTTTTTCTTCATGTATGGATAAATATTTTATTACAGAAATTGTTTTTTCTTCTAATGTTGAATAGAACTCCAACACAAATTAGAGCAAAACTTGAATTGACAACAATACATTATCTTAAGATAGATGATTTGAAACCTCCTTTTCCCTTTCTTTGTTACTCTAACGATATCATATACCCATTAGGGTATAATGTCAACGCTTAAATATTATTTTTACTGTTTTTAAAAGATTAACTAAAATTTCCAATACTTTTGTACAATTCCGTAAAGGAAATGTAGCCCTTAAAAGAAGGGAATTCTCTATTCAAGTCGTAAAATTGTTGATGGTAATTAATTTTTGTAGTGTTTGGCAATTAAGGTTATGCATAAATTTTTGCATATTTGACGCTTTACATGATGGCGGGCATGATAGGCTACTTTGCCTTGCAAAGTCCAAATATAATTATGGCTTGCCCCCTTTGCAAGAAATCATGCCCGCAAAGGCTCCATGTCAAGCGATTATAGATGCGAATAATTATTCAAGATATCGAATAAATTTAATTGCCATTTCATGCATTTTTTAATTGCCCAAAACAGTAAAATTGGAAAAATATCAAACTTTATTGAAAAATCATATATTTTTTAATTCCCTTTATTTATCATTCCACTTAAGGGTGATACGATTGAAATGGCTAAAAATATTACTTGCTTTAATTGTAATTGGAATTTCATCATACGGCTTAGTCACGAATGATTATTCATATAACTTCTTGTCTATTTTCTTCCTCGGGGTATTTTTCTTAATATTGGGGTTTGAAAACTTGAAGAATAAAAAAAGTCAAGGGGTTAGCATTTTTTCTATCATTGTGTCGATATTTTTGTTTTTCGTAACATGTATTTCATTCTTTTAAATTGTAAACGCTAAATCCTTTTTTATATTGACAAAAACACAATAATTTCTACGCCTTTTCTTTCACATAGCTGTTGTGTATGGCAAAATAAAAGTGCAGAGCTTTGCAAAGGAAAAATGCAGGCTCTATAATATTTGCTGTTGGTGGATACAACCAGCACCATTTTTTTACACAAAAAACGAGACATGTGACAAACTCTGGTAAAATGTAATCGAACAAAACCTCATTTTCCAAAGGAGTTGTGTCACATGTCTCACCATCATTCTATACGAAACCTACTCAATATAAAAGACAAAAATATCACATTTGATGAAAATTTTTGTTCTACCGAAACGATCAAAAAAGCTACTATCAACCAAATGTTCACTACCTTCCAAAGCATTTGTGTTTTGATGAGTTTAAATCAGTGAAATCCGCAGCTGGAGCGATGTCCTTTATTTTCTGCGACTCTGAAACGGGGGAGATTGTGGATATCGTGGAGGACCGGAGATTACATGTCCTCAAAGAGTATTTCTTACGGTATTCCAAGAAGGCGAGAGATGCGGTAAAAACGATTGTCATCGATATGTACAGCCCTTATATTTCCTTAATCCAAGAAGTTTTCCCTAAAGTGGTGTGAGCGTCAAGTAAAATGTTACAGTTTTTGATAAATTATTTTTTACACTTTTGATGATTCAAAAATAGAGGTTCTATGTTTCATTCGATAACTATCACCATTTAAGTGAATGATCTCAGCTCGATGAATGATTCTATCCAATATAGCTGTTGTTATCGCAGGGTCCCCCAATAATTCACCCCAATCTTTGGGTGCCTTATTGGAGGTTAGTATAATTGAAGATTTATTGTATAAATCATTAATTAGATGAAAAAATAGATTAGCCTCATGTTGATCCATGGCCATAAACATTAAATCATCAATAATTAACAAATTTGCATCGCGTATTCTCTTCATTCGTGTCTTTGATTTTCTTGAAATTTCTTCTGTTTTTAGTGTATGGACTAAATCACCCATCGATATAAACATTACTTTATATCCTTGATGAATTGCTTCTAATCCTAAACCTATGGCCAAATGAGTTTTACCCACCCCAGGTGGTCCCAGAAAGATTATATTGTAAAGCTGTTCGATCCAAGTTAATTCTTTTAATTGATTAAGCTGTTTTCTACTTAATGACCGCTGTTCATCCAAATTGAATTCATCTAGTGTTTTGTGACTTGGAAAAGCAGCCCATTTTAATCTTCTTTCAAGTAGTTTTTCTTCTCTTCGTTTTTGCTCGTATTCTAAAATACTGTTTAAAAAACCTAAATAAGATTTATCATGCATTTCGGCCTCTTTAACTAGCGTAGGTAAATATTGAGATGCTTCCGACATACGCAATGATTTTAAACGTTCTTGAGCTATACTTAAATCACTCATTTGTCAGCCTCCAATACAGTTAAGTATTCATCGATATCCCTTTGTGGTGTTGATATATAGTAAATCGATTCATTTTGAACATCTAAAGGTTTTATCGGCACATTACACTGTTTATCACTTTTTGTAATGTAAACTTGTCGTTGCCGTTCAATATACTTAACCATATCGACAAAATCTGTTGCACTAAAAAGCTTCTTTTGAAAACATGCTGTTAATGCTTGTTCAATAATTGCTTGCTGTTCGGTACTTTTTACGATTCTTAATATCATTTGGAATTGATCCCGAACATACCTTGGGTATTTGGTTCGGATTTCTGCTAAATATGACTTGGCTAATTCATAATCATCAAAATAACTTGCCACAGTTTCTAATAATGCATCGATTCCTTTGGAACGATCTCGGGTATGATGTCTGTCCTGAATTAATTTGCCCTTTCCAGGACTGATTTTATGTTTTGCGATTAATAGGCCATTTTCAGATGCGTAAATATATAAGTACCCATCTTTTGTAGAAATATTAACGTAAGCGTAAAATAACGCCCACGTGTTTTTTCGTGGGCGTTTATTATATGCTCTATTTAGTTTTATTTGGTACGCGACATTCTTCTGGAATTGTCTTCGACCAGGGAAGGAGTTGATCGATGGCTTCTACATCATTGTGATCTATCAATGGTAATTGTTCGAAAAGATAGGTTAAGTAGTTCAATGGATTTAATTGATTCTCTTTAGCTGTTTCGACAATGCTATAAATAATAGCGCTGGCTGATGCACCTTTCATCGATTGTGCAAATAGCCATGCCTTCCGGCCCATCACGAATGGTTTAATCGATCGTTCCGCACGATTATTATCGATTTCAAGTCGACCATCTTCTAAAAACACTATGAGCTTACTCCATTGATTTATACAATATGTAATTGCCTCTCCCAATTTGCTTTTTGGGGGAACTTGAGGGCGTTTTGTTTTTAGCCATGCCAAAAAAGAGTCTAACACAGGTTTACTGTGTTCAAGACGGTATTCTTTGCGCTGTTCGGGAGTACAGTTCTCAAATTTTTCACTGATTTGTCTTTCAATCTGGAATAATTGATTACAGAATTGAATTCCTTCTGCA
>NZ_JBHSNQ010000065.1:0-10002 GCF_042655065.1 Ureibacillus suwonensis | reverse complement strand
CGGTATACTTCTTTTAGACATAGGTAGGGTACTCCTTTCTCTAAGATTTTTGGTCCAAATCAGAGAATACCCTACCTTTTTTCTTTTTGCCTAGCAAAATGCTTTACACAAACTTTTATACATCATCGAACTGTCCATTTTTTCTTATCAAATGTTGCTTTATGACTAATGACCATCCTTGGTTCATCACTTTTCTTCCATTCCACTGAGCAAAATTATGATGTTTCCAGGGGAGTGTTCAGAGAATCCCCATCAATCCTGTCGAATAAGAACAGGAAAAGCCGGTTGCCGAAATATTGGGCCTATCAAATTTTTCGCAGATTCTTATGTGCATGCGATTGCATTGAAAAATGGCGTCATTGTCGGGGAATTAAAAGCCCATTTGGATGTGGATGAAAAAACGGTAAGTCATGATCCGTTCCCAATCGTTAAGGAAAGAGGAAGAGAAATAACTCCTCAATATGCTTATACAAAGAATGGCCATCTTGTAGTGGAACAAACCGTTGGGGTCTATGAAAAAGCATCATTCGAGTTAATCCCAAGGGAAGGAACAACCATCTATCTGTTAGATGGAAAAAATGTGGATCTGAACAAAATTGATTACAGTTCCTTAAGAAAATATAATGGGGAAATTTTGGATTCCGGCTTCCATGCCATCATTGTGAAAGATAACGCAATTGTTGGAGAAATAATTATTGATATTGCAGTGGCAGTATCGTGAAGAAAATAGGCGTGGATATTGAGGTAATCACACAGGGCAACAGCCATAGGGAAAATCTTACAAGCCCATTGCTGTAAAAAAACATTCATTTATTTTTGAGGCAGGGTGCCTGGTACTGAAGTTGGTGCCAGGCACTTTACAATAAGGGGAGGATATTGAATGAGAAGAAAGAAATAAAAATCCTATTTCCACGCAGCCCTTGCGGCGACAGTGGCTGTGAGTGCAGCGATTGTGGCACCGACGGGATTTGCTGAAGCTGCGTCGTTTCCGGATGTGAAATCAACCGATTATTTCTATGAAGCTGTCACAAGTTTGACAGAACGGGGCATCATAAAAGGTTTTCCGGATGGCACCTTCAAACCGTATCAATCCGTCACGCGCGGGCAAGCGGCCAAAATATTGGCAGGGGTGTTGGGATTGGATACGAACAATGTGAAAAATCTGTTCAAAGCCGTTTCTTTTTGCTTGGCGGAATCCGGAACTGGTACGGAAAGCGCGTGGCACCCATTTCCGGTTTTTGCTATAATTAGTGCGAATTATCTGGAAAAAAATTCGAAGTGACGTGCATTGCACCAAGATAGGGGGATTATGTTCATGAACATTCACGAAATCGCGGTCATTCCAGGGGATGGAATCGGGAAAGAAGTGGTGCCGGCAACGCTGGAGGTGTTGGAACGGTTGGCGGAAATCCATGGGGGAATCAAATTTCAATTTGCGGAATTCCCATGGAGTTGCGAGTATTATTTGGAACATGGCGAAATGATGCCGAAAGATGGCATTGAGACGTTGAAAAATTTCGAGCAGATTTATTTGGGGGCCGTCGGAAATCCGCAATTGGTGCCGGATCATATTTCCTTATGGGGACTTTTGATCAAGATTCGCCGCGAATGCGAGCAGGTCATCAACTTGCGCCCGGTGAAAAGCCTCAAAGGGGTGCCTTCCAAATTGGCGAGTGATGAGCCTTTCGATTTTATTGTGGTGCGCGAAAACAGCGAAGGGGAATACAGTGAAGCGGGAGGAAGCGTCCATCACGGCGGGGATGAAATTGTCATCCAAAATGCGGTGTTCACGAGAAAAGCGACGGAACGGGCGATGCGTTTTGCCTTTGATTTGGCGATGAAGCGCAATAAAAAGGTCACAAGCGCCACCAAATCCAACGGCATCGTCTACAGCATGCCTTTCTGGGACAAGGTGTTTCATGAGGTGGGCAAGGACTACCCGGAAGTGGCGACTGAATCCAATCACATCGATGCATTGGCGGCTTTTTTTGTACTGAAGCCGGAGCAGTTTGATGTGATCGTGGCCAGCAACCTGTTCGGCGACATTTTGACGGACATCGGCGCGGCCATCATGGGAAGCATCGGCATTGCCCCGGCCGCCAACATCAATTTGAACGGCAACTATCCTTCCATGTTCGAGCCGGTGCACGGTTCCGCCCCGGATATCGTTGGAAAAGGTATTGCGAACCCGATCGGCCAACTCTGGACGGCGAAAATGATGCTGGATCATATGGGATATGATGAATTGGGCGACCTGTTGATGAAAGCCATTGAAGAAACAACGGCATCCGGCGTGAAAACACCTGACATCGGAGGAAAATCGACAACCGCGGAAGTGATTGGGGAAGTGTTGAAGCGGCTTCCGTGAGAGGCCTGGTCTTTTCGGGTGTCGGGCTTTCATTCGCATGTAAATCGATGGAATACGCGCATAACCCGGTTAATTCCTTAGGCGGAAATCATTTACAACGGAACCTAGAACACCATCAATCGTATTCCATTTCGCAAATTCGGAGGTAAAACATTTTTGAAATCGAGCGCAAAATCGATGAATAGATCGAACAAGCGGAAAAGTTGAGGGAAGCAAATAGTTGATTCAAAAAGCATCCAACATACATTGGGATGGAAGCCATGTCCTTTCGAATGGGACATGGCTTTTTGATATTGCCACAAAACTTGATGATATTCCTGGAACATGTGGATATTGTCGCAAAACCGGTTGATATTGACACAAAATCAGTTGATATGTTCACAAAACTTGATGATATTCCACCAACTTGACGAGAATGTCATAAAATCCGTAAAAATCCCAATTCCCCCTGGCCACTCACAAGCCCTGTCAATTCTGCTACAATAACTGTAAATCAGGTGCCTAACCAATTGCCAGGCATTAAACCAACTATCAAGGGGGGATTCGATGCCACTCAAAATAGTGCAGAAGGATATTACCACCATGAAAGTGGACGCCATCGTCAATGCGGCAAATACCCGATTGCAAATGGGCGGAGGAGTGTGCGGAGCGATTTTCCGCGCGGCTGGCGTGGATGAGTTGCGGAAGGCCTGTGACCAAATCGGGCATTGTCCCGTGGGGAAAGCGGTCATCACAGATGGCTTCCGGCTGCCGGCAAAACAGATCATTCATACAGTTGGGCCTGTTTGGCAGGGAGGTCACCAGCATGAAGCCGAATTGCTTTCATCCTGTTACAGGGAGTCGTTGAAACTGGCAATGGAGCATGGCTGCCGTTCCATCGCCTTTCCGGTCATTTCTTCGGGGATTTTTGGCTATCCAAAAAGAGAAGCGCTCCAAGTAGCCATCACGACAATCCAAACATTCCTCGAAACACATGAAATGGATGTCTATATCACCATTTTTGACGAGGAAATGGCGCGCATCAGCAAAGAACTGCTGAACGGGTAGCGGAACTTCCATCATTGAAAACAAAAAAAGCGGGAACTCCTCAAAGGAATTCCCTTCATGAAAAGTGTGGTTAGGGGACAAGAATGCTTGGATCAACACTCAATTGATCCTCTTTTTTTGCAATTGATTTAAGGGGACAATTGCATGAGTACTTCTGAATCTATTGTATTAAGCTAAAGGGGGCAATTGTATGAAAAAATCACCAATTGCAATTGGAACATCTTTGAACGGAGAAAAAATGCCTCCGAAAAGAAGTCCCGAATACAAATCGAAAAAGTATTGCTTAACCATATTGTAACCGCTTTCAAAAATTTAATCAAGTATAATATTATTCAATTGACATCTTGCCTGCAGACGCGCGATTCGGGGACCATTCGATTTCGATTTCAAACTCGTGTTTGTCGCCTTTGACCGTGTATTTATAATCGACTTTCACTGGATCGTCCGGGGCCACTTCCACTTGTTCCGTCCCTTGTACGAAGGTGAATTTTCCTTCCTGTTTCAGCTTCTGGGCCATTTTTTCAAGCATCGCCGCAAAGGCTTGGACACTCTGCACTTCCTTGTGTTTAATGAGCACTTGGGGTTGAGGTTTTTGTTCGTTCATGGTTTTCTTTGTTTCGTCCATTTGGCTTTCCTCCTTTGAACTTGTTTTCTTTATTATACCATTTTTGGGAATGGTGGAGGCGTGATCTAGAAGGAAAGCGCTGGGCTATCCACGTTCAAACCTCATGAAAGCCAGAAACACCCTTAGTGGATGTCTCTGGCTCCGTTTATGTGCCAACAAGCATCAACCGAAGCGCCTTTCCGCCCTCAGCATTACTCAGCAACAAATTTTTCGCTCTTTTTGATCAAGCCATAGATATAGAAGAAAATTCCGAGTGTGATGAGGGACAGGATCACAAACAGCACGGCTTTTCCTGATTCGCCCGTCCAGCGGTAGAATAAACGGTACAAATAGTAAACGAATATGGCAAGAAGCGCCAAATTGGCCAACCAGCCGATCAATGGAATGAACGAAATGACGAGCAATACGGCATAAATGACTGCCCAAATCAAAGCATCCTTTTTAATTTCATCCGGTTCTGTTTTCTTTGATCCGAACGCAAAGAACAAATAATAATTGATAATCGGAATCCATGCCAAGAATGCGAGGTCATTCGGGCCGTTTGTTTTTGCAGTATAATAATAAATGATGGCAGTAATGATATAGCAAATAAGTGCGAGTACAAGTAATACAAAGAATCCTCCTATCAGTCCGACAATGACATTATCCTCCCAATAGGAACCCATGTTTTCCCTCCTTTCCATCGGCTTAAAAATCATTGTCATTATATGAACGTTTTTTTAAGAAATGACATCAGCGGGCAAGAAATGGGAATAACGGAGCATTTTATTTTCCGTGAATATTATTCTTTATAAAATCCCATCCGCCGAGAAGATCCGGGCGTTTATTGCAAACCATTCGGGGTAAAAATGATTAATGGAAGGGGGCGTGGCTTTCGGGGAATTGTTACGGAATTGCGAAGTTTTTTTGATAAAAAGGGAATAAAAGATTGACAAAAGTATGATAAAAAAATGATAATTTTGTATCTTTTTACATGCAATCAAATGCAAATACAACCAAGGTGTATAATATAAATGTAAAAAGTACTTGTACAAATATTTAAAAGGAGGAGATTGAAATGTTTGATTTAAGACCATTCAGAAGAAAAAATGAAGATTTATTTGAACGTTTCAAAAAAGCTTTTGAAGATGTATTCGACGACGACTTCCTACCAGATTTAGGACCGGATTTCAAATCTCTCCGCACAGATATCACAGAAACAAAAGATGCCTACATTGTACAAGCTGACTTGCCTGGTTTCAACAAAGAAGATATTCAGATTGATATAGACAACAACTACTTGACCATCCGCGCAAAACGGGATGACCACACAGAAGAGCGGGATGAAAATGACCGGGTGATCCGCAAAGAACGCCATTTCGGCGAATTCTACCGTTCTTTCTATATCAACGATGTGGATCAAGAACGCATTGAAGCGGAATTGGATAACGGTGTATTGAAAATTACCCTTCCAAAACTCCATCCTGGTGATGATGGCAATTCTAAACGCATCCAAATCAAATAATGCGGGAATCGGGCTATGAGCGTTTGCCATAGCCCGTTTTCTGTAAGGGTTTTCATGGAATTTATTTCAAAATATTTTTTTGGATTGAATATATTTGGGGCCGGAAACATATGGATTGTTCTTTTTTTTTATAAATGGTAGACTATTAATGTATATAGGATTATTTCCTCTATAACAATAGATTACTATTCCCGCAAGGAAATACCAGGTTGGTAGCCCAGAGAAAGAGCACAAGCGTCATCGTTTGTGCTCTTTCTTTTGTGCGCCCGGCATGTACATGAACTATAGGGTGTAAGTCCCGAACCCCGAAGACAGAAGTAGAGGTTAGCTCAACGAAAGGGTGTCCGTGGTGACGCGGAATCTGAAGGAAGCTGGAGGCAAAACACCGGTCAAATGTTAGCGGTATTAACTAAACGTGACGATATAGTAACGGCACATATGATTTATTTGTCAAAATTAGATGATATGGGCGTTAGTGAGAAAGAAAATGAGGAAACAATTCGCTTTGAAAGTCCTTTCAAATTTAATGGGGAAAAAGTTGTCGGATTAGTATTACCTAGGGTACAAAATTTAAAAAAAGGAAAAAAGGATCTACTGGAACTTTTAGTTTACTTTGCTGACATAGAGAAATGGAAAATAGAAGCTATGGAAGAAGTGAAGTACGATAAAATCAATATCTTGTTTTCTTAACTTGATTTTTGCAGAAACACGTAACGGATTTCAATAAAAAGTCTCGGAATTACTTTTCCCAGTATAACCATTTAAAGGTTTTTCTGGTACATTGGTTTATATTGATATTTTTAAGAAATTAATTGTAATTTCTTCACAAACCCTTCTTCGTATATAGATAGTTTTTGAAAATTATCATCATCAATTAACTCTGTGAACTTAATAGCGTCGATTAAGTATTTTCTGTTTCGATTATCTAAATCACGTATGATTCTATCTGGAAAAACGTGCTGAATTATTAATGTTGCTTTATCGAAAGTAATATTTAGTTCAGGGTAATTGTACATATCAGAGGTAACTTGAAAATAATAATCTCTAACAGTGCTGTATATTCTTTGTCCTTTTCACTATACAAAGGCATAGCACCCTCGTATCTGAATTGGATCACTGGATAACCGTTAACCATTATTGGCTGGGCGAATTGCTCGATTGGTCTGTTTAGCATATTTTTTGGGAGTTCAACTTGCACTACTTGTTCCAAATACAAACTTGTTCTTATACGTTCTAAGTTTCTTAATGTAAGTCCGATCATAGAAAACATCCTTTCTTGGAATTTTTGTAAAACACTGATTATATCAAGCTTTTTAGGTGAATACGTCAGACGTTATTCCATCTTCTTATTTCACAACGTCAGACGTAACTACAACAAAACCTTATAATATCAACGTTTGTGAAAGGAATTTACGTCATAACTATAAGGAATTAATAAAACATGATGTTATTTACTTTCCAATATTCGAGATATTCATTAGGGAACTCCGCACGATCTTCAAAAAAGTTCTTATAAGCATTTTGCAAATGGATCTGTGCATTTGCTAAAGCTAAAGAATCCACCTCTTTTAGAAACGGGAATTCTTTCTTATTTTTTGCTGGTGTCGGAAACTTTTGCTTTTTAAGCGTTTCCTTATCGTCTTTGAACTTCTCATATGTTTCTTTACGTTCTGCTAGCATCTTGTTGTAGACAAAACGAACACAACCAAAAGTTTGCATAAATCTAAATAATTATAGTTTTTGAGGACTGAATAAGGTAAAAATATTTCACTCAAATCGATTCTTCTTTCTTCATAATTCAACATTGGCCTTTCAATATTTAAAGGAGCCTCACAAACATCGTATTTTATTAATTCATTAACAGAATAACCATACTGACAAACTTTAATTTTTATCATAATCATCCCTACTTTCGTATTTTTTAAAAGGTGGCCGTGATAGATTATTTTATATATTTTTAATATTTTTCCAATTACTTGAATATATTGTAATTGTAGTAGTATATTCAAAGGAGGAAATAAAATGCGTAAAAAGATAACAAAAATAGGAGTTGCTGCATTATGTAGTGCTACGTTAATAATGCCAACTACTGCTTTTGGAAGTTTCAAATGTGAATTCTATCAACAAACAAGAAATCGTTTCAAACTCATCTATCTCAAATTTCTCTAATCTAACAGATGAGTTGGTAAAAAAGGTAGACCCTTATATCGAGTTAGTTGATTTTAAATTCATAATCAACAATGAAGCGGAGCTAATGAAAAATATTACACAATCAGAATTCGAACAAGTAAACAAAATATTAGAAGAAGTTAATGCACATTTACAAACAATGAAGTTAGAATCGAAAATATATAACAAGTATTCATTAGAAACTAACGGGGATACAATTATTGTTTCATTAAACAAAGAATCATTAAACAAACCACTGAGTTCAGTCAAGACGGCTTCTTAAAGTGAAGAAGGAAAAAGAGGTATAAAAGTATATTGGAATCATGTGGAAATTTACCTTACAAAAACCGATGTTAATGCTATACTAAAAGGCGGAGTATCAGGTGGAACTGCTGCTTTAGGTGCTTTAATTGGTAGTTATGGTGGCATCCCGGGAGCTATTGGAGGTGCTGCTATAGGTGCTGCTGCTGCAACAATTATTAATGAATATATAGATGCGGTTCCACTAGTGATTTATATCCCATATTTGAACCCGACTACCGGTGTAAGAGTTTATAAACAGTAAATTAATTTTAAGTGGAAGGTGATTAACATAAAAAAAAAGACTTTATCCTGCAATTTGTGCTGCTCTAGCTGTATTTTTAGTTAATTCCATCTTTGAATATTTCTTTAATGATTTATCACTTTCAATTAAAATTATATTAAATATGATATCTGCAGCAATAGGAGCAGTTTTCGGTGTTGCTATATTAAAAGAAAAACAAGACTAATACAATCAAGTAAGAGAGAATTAATCACTCTAATACAAAATTATAGGAATTAGAGAAAGAGGTCGGGACAACCCCCTCATCTAAACACATTATNCAAGGGCTGAAAAGTCTTGAAGCTCGTTATGAAAACTTGCGTCAATGATCTTAATTGAACCGCCGTATACGGAACCGTACGTACGGTGGTGTGAGAGGACGGGAGTTAATCGCTCCCTCCTACTCGATTGAAAGAAATGGATTTATGTAAAAAGGAAAAAATTTTTATAATTCTTCCAATATTTTCTTCTATATAATATTTGCCTAAGATGAATCCATTCTTAAACATAATATTTATTTTTGTATTGCAAAAATAATATTACTTTTTCCTTCAATAGTTTCTACAGTTTTACCATTTGCAGTAAATGTTTCTGGTGGTACTACTCCATTATGGAAATAATCATTCAAATAATTGAATGGTATCATGTAATCATCTTCAAAGAATAATTTCAAGAACTCTTTGGCTACGATTGGAATTCGATAGGCTTGAGGAATTAACCCTCCAGCATCTCCGTCCCACATGTAAAAGTTAATATATACTTCGTATTGACTGCTTGGAGATGTTTCAATAACTTGAATAGCTCCTGGTCTACCTTGAATGTTGTAACTTGTTCCACCATCGCTAAATCCAAGTTCATTCTGTAAAATCTTAAAGTTTTCAAGAGTATTAGGGCTCCATTTTGACTTTAACACGGGAGGAGTCCAATTATCTGAATTTACTTTCTTATTATTTGATATTGAATTGTTATCATCTATTTGATTGTTGATTGGTTTATTTATTTTTTTATTGTTTGTTTGTAACTGATTTGTTTCATTACTTTTTTTAATTATTGAATCTTTTATCGATTCATTATTTTTTTCTTTTTGATTGTTTGGATAGTTTTTCCCTACATAAATAATCTTTTCTTCTTTTTGAATAGGGTAGTTGAGTCCATTTTTTGATGAAATAAATGATAACGGAACATAAATTTCATTTTCTTTAAAAAAAGCCTTTGTATTGATTGGAACATTAATGTTGTTTATTTTTTTGGTTTCTAATGGAACAATTTTGCCCATTACAATTGCACGTGATTGATTGGAAGTAACACTAATTGTTGTTCCATCTTTTTTCTGTATTACCACTTCATATCCGTTATGAATTGAAGTTACTTTATCTCCTATATTTTCTGCGATTTCATTTATTGGAACATATGTAACTCCATTTTGAATTATTCGATACTCAATAATAATATTTGACTTTTTATTTTTCTTATTATCATAACATTCCTCCTTTTATTTTATATAACATTAAATATTATACCTACATTAATTTAATATAATCAATAATTGTAAAATTATTTTTTATAGTCAACAAAAAATAAAAGAAGCTGGGACAAAACTAGCTTCTAGATAGGAAAAAGGAGAATTTGAGCCAACTCAAATTCTCCTTTTTCCATTTATCCCCATTATTTTTGGTTAGTTGATCTTTGTTGGCCGTGTATTTTCG
>NZ_JBHSNQ010000064.1:0-8225 GCF_042655065.1 Ureibacillus suwonensis | reverse complement strand
CTTTCTTTAGAATGTTTTTTTGGTCAATTTCATTCTATAAAAAAGGACGATTTTTTTGTACCCTAAAAACAGAAAAAAGGGCTGAGCCGAAGGTCGATTCAATCGACTTTTCGGACAGCCCCTTTTTTTTGCCAATCGTTGCACATTATCAACACAGATGTTCAAACGGTTTTATTCGCACAACAAAATATGGCGGATGAAATTGGATTTCTTTGCGACGGAGCGGTCTTTAATCACAAACCCGGCTTTTTGAACCAAATGTTCAATCGGCTTAATGGCCACAAATAAAAGCCGGTCCGCAATACGCCGCGCATGCAGGATGATGTTATATTCCTCTTCCAGTGAAAGATGAGAATAAATATTATAAGGCAAGTCCACAATGGCCACGTCATAATGATCGGTTACATCCGTTATGGAGCCTTTGGTCACAGTCGTTTCATAACCAAAATGGGCAATATTTTTTCTTGCGCCAACGCAAACAAGCGGGCTGATATCTCTTCCGACAATATTAATGTTCATTGATAAAGCTTCTATTAAAACAGTTCCAATACCGCAGCAGGGATCGATTGCACGGATGCCTTCCGGTTCGGGAATTGCGATGTTGACAATGGCCCGTGCCACCCGGGTGCTCAATGCCGTAGAATAACTGCTTGGTTTATGTAAATGTTTGCGCCAAATCGATTCGGCTTTCGACGATTTTCCGAAGTACCATCGATCATTGATGTGAAGCAATCCAAAAACAAGATCCGGCTGGTTCAAATTTGGTTCCCCATTGATGGATAGACCGATTTGTTTTTCGATTTTTCTGCGTTCAGGATGAGGGATTTTTTTCGTTTTTCCGAGATCCATTCTATTCAGGCATACCACTTTATAAGTTGCATCTTCTATTTTCAACTCCTTGACGAGTTGTTGCAATTCCTCCATACGATCTGCCTCATACCATACTTCCAGCAGATCTTCCATAAAGGGGCTGCGGCTCGGATCGATGCAGCGTTCACTGATTATAAAATTTTCCTCCGTATCGAATCCGAAAAACGAGCGCATTTCCATTCGCCGAAGTTCATATTCATCGGGATGGTGGATGTAAGTATAAATATATTTTGATGGTTTCTTCAATTTCATCTTCCTTTATCCATAAATGTCCAGAACATAAAAAGAGACAGTCGTTTTGGACCGTCTAAACATGCCTCTAAATATATCACATTATTCGTAAAAAATAAAAAGTCAAGTTTGCCACTTCAAATCTATATCCATAATAAGCAAAANGTGCTCCTGTCGCTCCGCTTTCGTCGCAAAGCAAAAGCTTTCCTGCGGGAACAGCCCGAGTCTCGAGACCCCGCAGGAGCGAAGGATTGAGCTCCGAGGAGGCTCGAGCCGGGCCCGCGGAAAGCGTCCCCGGAACGGAAATCAATTTTCTTCAATTATCAAAAAAACACCATTTTTCTCCCGTGAGAAAATGGTGTTTTTTATCTTTTGTCCCAGCCTCTTTTTTGCAAGAAAAAGCGATTAATTTTCCAATAATTGTTCAACAGGCACTTCTTTTTCATTTTCAGGGTCATCTAACGGATAGATGCGTGCTGTCCCTTTCTGTTCGTCAACATTTTGAATATAAATGCGTTGGCCGTTAAATAAAACATTTGCGATTGCGCCGGATTCCACTATTTCTTTCGCGCGTTGAATATTCATGCAATAACCCTCCAATGTCAACGAAGTCATTATCATTATTGCCAAGTTGAAAATAATCATACTTTCACAGTTCCGGATATAATTTGATGAAAATTTGGGAATAGTGATGGAGAGATTAACACGTTGATTGGGGAGAACGATGGGCGAATCTTATGCATCAAACAAATATGTATTACCGGCGAAAATACCTTGGTTAATGAAACAAACCTGGAGTGACATCCTGTTTTTGCATTATCCGGTGAAAAAAGAAGTGCTGGAATTGCATTTGCCTCCCAATCTGGAACTTGATACTTATGAGGGAACCGGATGGGTGACAATTGTCCCGTATATGATGAAAGCTTCAGGATTTCGCGGCCTTCCTTCCATTCCGATGGGGGCCGGCATCCCGGGAATCAATGTGAGGACTTATGTGAAAGCGGGTGAAAAGCCGGGGATCTATTTTTTTAAGTTGGCAATCCGTAACAGATTAGCGGCAATCGCGGCAAAATCGTTCTTTCAATTGCCTTATCTTTATATGGATATATCCCTCAGGAGAACAGGAGAAACAGTTTGTTTTGAAAGCAGAGCACATCCCATCCCTTTGGTATGTGAATATCGTGTCCAATCGCCGGCTTCTCCTGTGGAAAAGGGTTCTTTAGGGGAATGGCTGTTGGAAAGATATTGTTTTTATACAACGGGCCCCAAAGGGAAGTTGCTGCGCGGAGATATTTTTCATGAGTCATGGATCATACAGAATATCGATTTGATAGGCATGGAAAACAATATTTTCTCGACATTCAGACTAAATCCCCAATCCTTCCGGCCGGTAATTCATTATTCAAAACAGTTGAATGTCCATTTTTGGCCGCTTGTTTCAATGGAATAAGTCCCAACCGTTGCGTTGGGACTTTGGATTTTGCGTAGTGTCGGTCAGGGTTTTGGGTGGTGAATGCCAACTTTTCTCTTTATCCAAATTAATAGAATCCTTTGGAGCCGAAGCTAGTTCCAACAATAATCAACAAAATAAAGAGCACTACAAGTAGTGCGAAGTTGTTGTTGAAACCGCAGCCGTAACCGCCATAGCCGCCGCCGTAGCTGTTATTGTAGCCCATGCTTTTCACCCCCTTCCAGTATTAATGTATGGATGAAGGGGGAAAAGTGTCTGTACGTTTGTATAGCCGGTGGGAGATTTTATAACTTTGGAATCTATCCAACATGAAAAATATATAGAAGAATAATTACAGTGATTTCTACCAACTGTGCTTGAAGTGTTTATTTTGAAAATTTAAAATATAGATATAGATGAAAGAACTGGAGGGATTTCAATGAAATTACAAGACAAAGTTGCGATTGTAACAGGTGCCGCTTCAGGAATGGGGAAAGCGATTGCGGAGTTGTATGCGAAGGAAGGCGCAAAGGTCATTATTGCGGATTACAATTTGGAAGGTGCGAAAGCGGTTTCAGAAGAAATTGCGAAAAACGGCGGGACAAGCATGGCGGTTCAAGCGGATGTATCGAAGTTGGAAGACGTTGAAAATATGATCCAGACAGCCATCAACGAATACGGTACACTCGATATTCTTGTGAATAATGCAGGCATCATGGACGGCTTCGAACCGGTCGGCGAAATTACGGATGAAAAATGGGACCGCATCTTTGACATCAACTTAAAAGGTGTCATGCGTGCAATGCGCAAAGCGGTGAACTATTGGTTGGACAACAATAAACAAGGAATCATCATCAATACGATTTCAACGGGTGGATTGAACGGGGCTCATGCCGGCGCAGCTTATGTCGCATCCAAACATGCACTGGTCGGTTTAACGAAAAATACCGGTTTTATGTATGCACAAAAAGGGATCCGTGTAAATGGTATTGCTCCTGGAGCCGTTGAAACAAACATAGGCGCAAGCATTACGAACGTCAGCCAATTGGGTATGGAGCGTTCAGGAATGACCCATAAATTAACACCGCGTACAGGTAAACCGGAAGAAATCGCAAAAGTTGCTTTATTCTTGGCATCCGATGACGCAAGTTTCGTCAACGGTACGGTTGTCGTTGCCGATGCCGGCTGGACTTCCGCATTCTAAAAATGATTTCATACCATTCATTTTGGAGATAGTAAGGATGAATCATCCCTACTATCTTTTTTGCCCTTTTTGTCAAATCCTTAATGAAGGCGCTTGAGAAAAGTTTTTCTATATTTTGGAACAACAAAATGCTCCTCCCCATTCGAAGGACAGTGATCCGAAAAATTCAAAAAATATTCTTTTGTTATTTTTAGATCTACACTTTACATTAAAATAGATGATTTTGTAATATTACTTTTGTTATTGTTTGGGAGGAGAAAACGATTTTGAAACTGACAGAGGGACAGATAGGGGCAAAATATAGAATTTGTAATCTATCAAACTTAAATAGAATTGTTCAGAAAAGACTTTTAGATCTAGGTGTCATAGAAGGGGTCGAAGTTACTTGCATCCGTAAAATGCCTTTTGGCGGTCCATATATATTGGAAGTATGCGGCCAGCAAATCAGTTTGCGGAAAAAAGACGTCAACTGTATTGAAGTGGAGGAAATGTAAAAATGGAGTTTGCACTTTTTGGAAATCCCAACACAGGAAAAACCTCCCTTTTTAATATATTAACGGATTCATATGCCTACGTCGGTAACTGGAGTGGCGTTACAGTCGAGAAAAAAGTGGGTGATTTATCAAATGAAAAGGGGCAATTGATCGATCTGCCCGGCATTTATACCATCAATCCACTTTCCAAAGATGAAGCCGTTGCAACCGAATATTTGATGAACGGCACCTTCCACGGAATTATTAATATAGTGGATGCTTCACAGTTGCTTCGGAATATGCAATTGACCATCCAGCTTCTTGAATTTGGGGCTCCACTCATCATCGGACTGAATATGACGGATGTAGCGAAATCAAAGGGGATTCTTGTCGATCCGGAAAAACTATCCGAAAAGTTGGGAGTGACGGTCGTCCCCATCATCGCCAGATCGGGTCATGGATGCGATAAATTATTAAAACATTTGGACGAGCAAAATTTACACAGGTCATCCATAAAAATTGATTATGGACCGGAGATTGAAAAGTTAATCGATGAAATCATAAAATTGCTACCCAGCTATAGCAAGATCAATCGACGCTGGCTGGCGATCCAATTGATTGACGGGAATTTTGTCGTCAGAAATAAATTGAGCGAAATGATGGATTTTGCATTAATTGATTATTTGATAAAAGATAGCGAAGAAAAAATAAAACGGCAATATGGGGTAAAATCCATCAGCCAATGGTTGTTCAAAAAGCGGCAGGACTTTATTCAATCTGTATTGGATTATTGTGTAACGGAACAAAAAAACAAGAAAAACAGTTTCACTGAATTGATTGATGCCATTGTGACCCACAGTGTGTGTGGTGTCATCATTTTCTTGGAATTGATGTTTCTGATCTTTAAATTGACTTTTGATTGGCTTGGTTCACCACTGTCCGACTTTTTGGACGGAATTTTATCCGGTCCGTTTTCTGCGGCGGTTGAAAGAGCTTTGGAAGCATTGCAAGTATCGCCATTTATCCAAAGTTTGATCATTGAAGGGATTATTGGCGGTGTCGGTGGGGTTCTCGTTTTTGTTCCGCAAATTTTTATCCTGTTCTTCTTCATTTCATTGCTTGAAGATTCAGGATACATGTCCCGGATAGCCGTGATTATGGACCGCATATTGGAACTTGTCGGCTTGAACGGAAAAGCGTTCATCCCTTTGATTATCGGCTTTGGATGCAACGTTCCCGGCATTATGGGGGCCAGAACGATCGAACAGCCAAAAGAGAGATTATTGACCATTCTATTAACCCCTTTAATGTCATGTTCGGCACGGCTAACCGTTTACAGTTTATTTGTGAGTGTATTTTTTGAGGAACACAAGGCATTGATTGTGTTATCGTTATATGTACTCGGAATTGTTGTCGCCATTATTTTGGCAAAACTCTTTTCTTTCTTTATTAGAACCGAAGAATCGATTTTTGTCATCGAGTTGCCACCGTATCGGGTTCCTCAAGTGCGGACATTGTTGAGAAGCACTTGGGATAAAGGGAAAGGGTTTGTAAAAAAAGCCGGAACGTTTATATTGGGAGGAACGGTCATTATTTGGCTGCTCACTTATGTGGGGCCTGATGGAACAAATGTACAACCCGATGAAAGTTTCTTGGCGTTGATCAGCCAATGGATTGCTCCAATCTTTGCACCTTTAGGATTTGGCACTTGGCAGGCTGCGGCAAGCTTATTTACCGGATTCCTTGCCAAAGAAATCGTTGTGTCATCAATGAATGTCATCTATTTTGTACCGGATGGAGCAAGCTTGCAGCATCTATTATCAGGGGTATTCACGCCATTATCCGCATACAGTTTCATGGTGTTTATTTTGCTGTACGTGCCATGTTTAGCGACGGTTGCAACCATTAAAAAGGAAACAGGATCAAGAAAATGGATGTATTTCTCCATTGTTTATGGACTGATTGTTGCATACACAATTTCTTTTATTATCTATCAGGGCGGATTGTTGTTAGGAATTGGTCAATAGAAAGGGCGGCTTTTAATGATTATCAGCATAATTCTTGGAATCGTTATTTTTGGCTATGCATTTTGGGCGTTATATCATTCTATTAAGAAAAGCAAAAAAGGTGTATGTGCAAGTTGCGAAATCGCAGACCATTGCAATGCAAGCTGCAACCCACCTTCCAAGAAATAATTTTTTTGATTTTAAATTGAGAATGCATCTTTTTCTCAATTGAGAGGGGGCGCCAAGTTGAAATGAAATACATCATTTTCGATTTTGATGGGACGCTTGCGAATTCGGCGGAAGTTTACGTAAATGCTTGGAATGCTTACGCAAAAAAATACAACTATTTGCCATTAACTTTAGAAGAGCTGCAGGAGATTCAACACCTCGATAATTATAGCAGGGCAAAAAAATATCATTTTCCGATGTACAAACTGTCCATCATTTTGCCAAAGATCCACCAATATTTTAATGAGCATATCCGGGAAGTGCCATTATTTGATGGAGTCAAAGAAATGCTGGAATCCCTGCATGCCGGAGGGTATGAAATTGCAATCATATCATCCAATAAAAAGGATAATATAGTGGAAATATTGAAGCGTGAAAACATCGATTCGGTTTCCGAGGTGATTTCCGCCCGCAGACTTTTCGGGAAAGATGCGGCGATACGGAAGTTTATGAAGCGCCATCAATTAGCCCCTCAAGATCTTTTGTATGTCGGGGACGAATTGCGGGATATCCAAGCATGCAACAAAGTTGGCGTGCCTTTCATGTGGGTGAGTTGGGGACTGGACAGTTTTGAATTGATTGAGAAAGAAAAGCCGGCCTATGTAGCCCATTCCCCAAAAGAAATTGCGGATCAGTTGAGGAACGTGGCCATCGTTGATAAATGAGGCTGGGACATAACTAATAAAGTGAACGAGCTGCAAAAAAAATTTTTGTAAAAAATTGATATCACAGAAAATTGATTGGAGTGACGGGGCGACTCCTGCGGGAACAGCCCGAGTCTCGAGACCCCGCAGGAGCGAAGGTTTGAGCTCCGAGGAGGCTCGAGCCGGGCCCGCGGAAAGCGTCCCCGGAACGGAAATCAATTTTCTTCAATTATCAAAAAAACACCATTTTTCTCCCGTGAGAAAATGGTGTTTTTTATCTTTTGTCCCAGCCTCATTTATTTTCTTGGAGATGACCCAGCAAATTTTGCACAAAATCATAAGTCAAAGAGATTGCTTGTCCGATGGTCATATCTTCTTTAAAGCCTTCAATATAATCCAGCGGCAAATTGATTTCCCACAAGCCTTCATCAGCAGAAAAAAGGGCGCTGTAGTTTTTGATTGCATCTGTATGTAGATGTTCTTCCAAATAATTTTTTATGGCTTCCCCATGTTTCTTTTGTGCTCTTAATCCAAATAAAGCCATATATGTCCGGAACACATCGTCCACTTCAATGGAAAGGGCATCCACCTTGATTTCATTAAAAGTGGAAGACTCAATATAAAGAAATTCATTTAAATGCTTTTTGAAATAGGAAATCGATGTATCCAAGAATTTTGGAGATTCTATTTCAACCGTTTCTTCCGTTTCTTTATCACAGCGTTCAAGATAAATCTTTTCCAAATTCATCCAAAGTAACCTCCTTTATTCTTACTTTAGTATAACCCACTTGAAAGGAAATTTTATTATAATTCTTTGACAGGAGAAGCCGGTTTTGCATGGAAAATGATAATTTGCTAAGTTTTTCATAATATATAAACTAGCAGGTTTATAGAAAAGGGGAAGAAGCTGATGATGAAATTGTTGATCGCGCTCATTGCGGCTCTGGGCGGAGTGGCGGTGGCGGTGCAAAGTAAAGTGAATGGGGGATTGGGCCCAATGTCAGAAACTTATACAACCAATAATTTACAGTTAGTAGGCAACCATCTGGTTGTCTACTTTTAAAAATACTATTCAACCTACAAAGTGTTGATAATTTTCTAAAATCGGCTAAAAAAGGC
>NZ_JBHSNQ010000063.1:0-2618 GCF_042655065.1 Ureibacillus suwonensis | reverse complement strand
CTTGAAAACTAGATAACCGGAAAAGCGGAGGCGAGCGTTTCGCCGCGATGGGCAAATGTTCTTCGCCTGCAAGGGTGCTTGCACCCGGAAGGCGAAGGTTATTTGACCCCGAGCGGCGGCGAGCCGACGCTAGACAATAAGGAAGAAGCCGAGAGCGCTGTAGGTTAAGCTAGAAAGGGCGCACGGTGGATGCCTTGGCACTAGGAGCCGATGAAGGACGGGGCAAACGCCGAAACGCTCCGGGGAGCTGTAAGCAAGCGTTGATCCGGAGATGTCCGAATGGGGGAACCCACTGTCCGTAATGGGGCAGTATCCATGCCTGAATCCATAGGGCATGGAGGGCACACCCGGGGAACTGAAACATCTTAGTACCCGGAGGAGAAGAAAGCAAACGCGATTCCCTGAGTAGCGGCGAGCGAAACGGGAACAGCCCAAACCAAGAGGCTTGCCTCTTGGGGTTGTAGGACCGCTCATTGTGGGAGTGAGAAAGGAACGGGGTAGACGAACCGGTCTGGAACGGCCGGCCAGAGAAGGTGACAGCCCTGTAGTCGAAACTTCGTTCCCTCCCGAGCGGATCCTGAGTACGGCGGGACACGGGAAATCCCGTCGGAAGCAGGGAGGACCATCTCCCAAGGCTAAATACTCCCTAGTGACCGATAGTGCACCAGTACCGTGAGGGAAAGGTGAAAAGCACCCCGGAAGGGGAGTGAAAGAGAACCTGAAACCGTGTGCCTACAAGTAGTCAGAGCGCGTTCATGCGTGATGGCGTGCCTTTTGTAGAATGAACCGGCGAGTGACGATGGCGTGCGAGGTTAAGCCGAAGAGGCGGAGCCGCAGCGAAAGCGAGTCTGAATAGGGCGAAAAGTACGTCGTCGTCGACCCGAAACCAGGTGATCTACCCATGTCCAGGGTGAAGGCCGGGTAACACCGGCTGGAGGCCCGAACCCACGCACGTTGAAAAGTGCGGGGATGAGGTGTGGGTAGGGGTGAAATGCCAATCGAACTTGGAGATAGCTGGTTCTCCCCGAAATAGCTTTAGGGCTAGCCTCGGGAGGGAGAGTGTTGGAGGTAGAGCACTGATTGGGCTAGGGGCCCTCATCGGGTTACCGAACCCAGTCAAACTCCGAATGCCAACGACTTATGCCCGGGAGTCAGACTGCGAGTGATAAGATCCGTGGTCGAGAGGGAAACAGCCCAGATCGCCAGCTAAGGCCCCAAAGTGCACGTTCAGTGGAAAAGGATGTGGCGTTGCTTAGACAACCAGGATGTTGGCTTAGAAGCAGCCACCATTTAAAGAGTGCGTAATAGCTCACTGGTCGAGTGACTCTGCGCCGAAAATGTACCGGGGCTAAACGTGCCGCCGAAGCTGCGGGATGACCGTTGGTCATCGGTAGGGGAGCGTTCTAAGGGCGTTGAAGCCAGACCGGAAGGACTGGTGGAGCGCTTAGAAGTGAGAATGCCGGTATGAGTAGCGAAAACAGAGGTGAGAATCCTCTGCGCCGAAAGCCTAAGGGTTCCTGAGGAAGGTTCGTCCGCTCAGGGTTAGTCGGGACCTAAGCCGAGGCCGAAAGGCGTAGGTGATGGACAACAGGTTGAGATTCCTGTACCACCTCCTTCCCGTTTGAGCGATGGGGGGACGCAGGAGGATAGGGCGAGCAGGCGGCTGGAAGAGCCTGTCCAAGCCGCAAGGCTGATCCGTAGGCAAATCCGCGGATTGTAAGGCCAAGCGGTGATGGCGACGGAGTCATCCGGAAGTCCCCGATTTCACACTGCCAAGAAAAGCCTCTAGCGAGGGAAGAGGTGCCCGTACCGCAAACCGACACAGGTAGGCGAGGAGAGAATNGGTGCAAGCCCCGATGAGCCGCAGTGAATAGGCCCAGGCGACTGTTTATCAAAAACACAGGTCTCTGCAAAACCGCAAGGTGACGTATAGGGGCTGACGCCTGCCCGGTGCTGGAAGGTTAAGGGGAGCGCTTAGCGGAAGCGAAGGTGCGAACCGAAGCCCCAGTAAACGGCGGCCGTAACTATAACGGTCCTAAGGTAGCGAAATTCCTTGTCGGGTAAGTTCCGACCCGCACGAAAGGTGTAACGACTTGGGCGCTGTCTCAACGAGAGACCCGGTGAAATTATACTACCTGTGAAGATGCAGGTTACCCGCGACAGGACGGAAAGACCCCGTGGAGCTTTACTGCAGCCTGATATGGAATTTTGGTATCGCTTGTACAGGATAGGTGGGAGCCTGGGAAGCCGGAGCGCCAGCTTCGGTGGAGGCGGCGGTGGGATACCACCCTGGCGATATTGAAATTCTAACCCGCACCCCTTAGCGGGGTGGGAGACAGTGTCAGGCGGGCAGTTTGACTGGGGCGGTCGCCTCCCAAAAGGTAACGGAGGCGCCCAAAGGTTCCCTCAGAATGGTTGGAAATCATTCGGAGAGTGCAAAGGCACAAGGGAGCTTGACTGCGAGACGGACAGGTCGAGCAGGGACGAAAGTCGGGCTTAGTGATCCGGTGGTTCCGCATGGAAGGGCCATCGCTCAACGGATAAAAGCTACCCCGGGGATAACAGGCTTATCTCCCCCAAGAGTCCACATCGACGGGGAGGTTTGGCACCTCGATGTC
>NZ_JBHSNQ010000062.1:0-14455 GCF_042655065.1 Ureibacillus suwonensis | reverse complement strand
ACATACTGAAAAGGGCCGCAAATTCCCAAACCAATTTCAAAAATAAGGAAACAGAGCGAATGGAAAAACTCATTGTTTTCTCCATTCGCTCTGTTTTTATGGACTTTTTAGACAAGCCCTTTTTTATTTTTGATGTAACTTTTTTCCGCGTTAAACGTGGATATAGTGAAAGGAGGGCGTGAGAGTGAAGCGATGAATTTGGAGCAAATGTATGTTTTACATGTTCAAGATGTGTATCGATATATTTTTTCTCTCTGCAGAAATCAGGACTTGGCTCAAGATATCGTGCAGGAAACCTTCTATCGCGCCTTCCTGTATCTTGAAAGTTACAAAGAGGAGCAAATCCGGCCCTGGTTGTTTAAAGTGGCCTATCATACGTTTATTGATTGGATTCGGAAAGAGAAGCGGTTGACCTATGTGGGCGATATGACAACGGTTCATCCAAAAGTGACCGAAGCAACAGAGGATACGGTCATGAACCGGCAACATATCCATGAATGGCTGGCGCTTATTGATACTTTGCCGGTTCATAAGAGAAACCTCATTCTTTTAAGGGATTATTACCAATTTTCTTACCAGGAAATTGCGGAAATCCTCGGGATGCCCATTTCAAATGTAAAGGTGGCGATTTTCCGAATCAGAAAACAGCTGCGAACGAAAATGAAGGGGAGTGAGAAGGATGCGTTGCGAGGAAGTCAGAAAAAAACTTGAGGATTATCTTAACGGAACGTGCACAAATGAAGAAGAACGGGCCATAGAAGAACATTTGCAAACTTGCGAAGAATGCGAACGGGAAATGGAAGAACATATCAATCAGAAGAAGATATCGGCAAAGGATTGGAATGTTCCGGAGCTATCTTACATAGAACAGCGCAAAATTGTGCGCAAGGCGAAATGGAAAAATCGACTTTCCACTGCATTTACCGTTTTTGGCCTCTTCTTTATCATCAGCATTGGGTCGGCGATCGTTACGGGACTTTATTATAAAAATACCGGGTTGACAGCCAATCGGGTGATTCAAACGGCGATTCAAATGACGCTGCCCAATGTGTATAGTGATGGCGCAGGAACGAGTACGAATTTTTATTTTAACGCGGATATACAGGGGGATCTTCAGAAAAGTGTGGGCAGCGAAGAACGATATATCGGAAAATACCATGGAAAAATGATATTGAATTATTTGAACGGAATATCGAAGGAATGGGTGGACGGCCGATATGATTTAAGCTTAATTTTCCATTATCCACTTGGTTTCCTCAATGGCGCTTATGAAGAAAATCTTGAGGTTTATCGTCTTGGCGATGAGACTTGGGAAGCGTTGAATAAGTTGCCGGAAGGGACGGTTTCAGAGATAGCGGTCAGTTTGGATGGGGTTTATACCTTTGATGAAGTAAAAAGGCTGTTCAAGGATTATGATATCGATATTGTTTGGTATGCCATTGATACGGGTACGGCAAGGGACAATGATACGATTGATGTCAGTATAGGCGAAGATTTGTGGGGCATTCATGAATACGCTTGGTACAAACTGTTAGGTGATAATGTAGCCGATAAGGCCACAAAAGAAGATGCCTTTAAAAAAGGACTGGCATTTTTGGCGGAACATGCAACTTGGGCAAAACGCGTCATTTGGGATTTTGATCAAGAATCCATTAAGGAAATGCTGGATTATGTGGACGAACATGGCGTGAAATGCTATGGGGTTGTGTTGACGGGGCCGACAAAAGAGTTGGCAAAACTCGCTGACAATGAACATATTACCTATGCCGCTTTAGGGGAAGTGGATTTTTGGAACTGGACCGGAAAACAGACCGGCGGCGCACTTTATAATTGAATGTGCCTGCCATTTCATGAATTCCGCTCCTTGCGTAAACAATAATAATGAGGGGGGAGAACATGAAAACAGCCGTTTTTTTGGATCGGGATGGCGTCATCAATGAAGTGTTAACAGAACGGGTGAAATTTGTAAACAAGCCGAAAGATCTTCATTTTTTGCCGGGTGTACCGGAAGCGATCCGCAAATTGAATGAGCATTTTGATTATATTTTTGTTGTCACGAATCAGGGGGGAGTAGGCCTTGGGTTTATGAAGGAATCCCAGCTTCAAAAGGTGCATGAGCATATGGTGAATGAATTGAAAAAACACGGAGCCATTATCCATGATATCGCTTATTGCCCCCATAAACCAAAAGCGGGATGCGCCTGCCGCAAACCGGGTTCCAAAATGATTGAAGATTTGGCTGAAAAATATCAAGTGGATGTGTCCAACTCTTACATGGTGGGCGATACGGATACGGACATTCAAGCAGGGAAAAAAGCGGGAACGAAGACGGTTTTTATCGGTGAAGAGGATCCTTTGGCCGATGCGGCATTTCCTGATTTGCAAAGTGCGGCGGATTGGATCATCAAGGATGCCCAAAAAAATGATTGTTAAGCTGCAAGGATATTGCGGAAAGCTGCAGATAATTTCCTACCCACTGCAAATACTTGGCTCAAACCGGCAAGTATTTGCAACTAGTCCCCGAACAGTTGAATAAAATCCAACTCCTTGAGCAAAATGGTGTTCATTTCAATCCTGATTTGTTAAACTGCAAATAATTTATCCTGCACCGAAGAATAAACGATCGCACGATTGCAAAAATAAGAGAAAAAAGGAACGATACGAATGCAGCTCAACCCAGGATGGAATTTCCAAAACAGCTACATTAAACTGCCGCCCATTTTTTATACATGGCAAGAACCGACGCCTGTGGCATCACCAAAGCTCGTCATCTTCAATGAACCGCTTGCTGAAGAGCTGAACTTGGACAATGAAGCGCTGCAAACGGAAGAAGGGATTGCAACCTTTGCGGGAAACCATATTCCGGAAGGCGCCGAGCCGATTGCCCAAGCCTATGCGGGTCATCAATTCGGCTATTTCACTATGCTTGGTGATGGGCGGGCCATTCTTTTAGGAGAGCATGTCACATCAGAAAATCAACGTTTTGATATACAGTTGAAAGGCTCAGGTAGAACCCCCTATTCCCGCGGAGGAGATGGTCGGGCGGCTCTTGGCCCGATGCTTAGGGAATACATCATCAGTGAAGCGATGCATGCCCTTGGAATCCCGACGACAAGAAGTTTGGCCGTTGTCACGACAGGGGAAACGGTCATGCGTGAGCAATATCTTCCAGGAGCCATTTTGACAAGGGTCGCTTCAAGCCACATTCGCGTTGGTACTTTTGAATTTGCAAAAATGTTCGGCTCAAAGGAAGATTTGCAAGCTCTTTGCGACTATACAATAAAAAGGCACTACCCGCATCTTTTGAAAGAGGCGAATCCGTATCTCTCATTTTTAAAAGCAGTGATTGAGAAGCAGGCGGCGCTAATAGCCAAGTGGCAGCTTGTCGGCTTTGTCCATGGGGTCATGAATACAGATAATATGGCAATCAGCGGAGAGACGATCGATTATGGTCCTTGCGCTTTCATGGACATTTATCATCCGGAAACGGTTTTCAGTTCAATTGATACGTATGGCCGCTATGCTTATGGAAATCAACCGAAAATTGGCGGCTGGAATTTGGCGCGATTGGCAGAGGCGCTCATTCCACTATTGGATGAAGATAAGGAGAGAGCCGTTGGACTTGCCAAAGAAGCGATTGCAACCTATCCGGATCTTTACGTTTCCCATTATCTTGACGGTATGCGGAAAAAATTGGGGTTCGTTTCTGCCAAAGAGGAAGATGAAGAACTTATACAGCATTTGCTTGAATTAATGGAAACCTATGAGCAAGATTATACCAATACCTTTAGAGCATTAACATTGCAAAAACTGGAGGAACCTTTCTTCAAAACAGCGGAATTTCAACAATGGCATCAACGGTATCAGGCGCGATTAAAAGGACAAAACCCGGCCGATACTGAAAAAATCATGAAGCAACATAACCCTTCGGTGATTCCGCGCAATCACCGGGTTGAAGAAGCCCTTGAAGCGGCGGTGGAACGGGGCGATTTGTCGGTGGTGAAAAAGTTGGTATCGATTTTATCCGATCCTTATGCATATTCGGCGGAACAGGAGGAATACTGTACATTGCCAGTACATCCAAATGAACCGTATATTACTTATTGTGGTACGTAAATTTTGGAAGTGAATGGAGGAATCCATATGGAAAAAATCGAAGTAGGAGAAGTTTTTACAATTGGGGATGAAGAACAAGAAGAAGAAGTGGAAGTCGTTGCCGCGTTGACCATTGATGGACAGGATTATGTAGCAGTGGCTTTTGCAGATGATTTGCAAGAAGAAAACGAAGAAGATATCGAAGTGTTTTTCTTGAAAGTGGATGAAGAAGGGGACTTTGATGTAATCGAATCCGATGAAGAATTCGACAAAGTGGCGGAAGCTTTCGATGAGATGATGGACGAGATGGATGAAATGGATGAGTAAATCTTCAGGAGCGCGGAAAAAAATAGGCGCTCCTTTCTATTTTGCATTTCCTGGGGAAGCCATTTTACAGATTGGAACAAAAAGAGGACAATGCGGGTTTCTTAAAAAGACTGGCCACTTCGGCCTGAATACTTGAAAGAAAAAATGGATCAAACACTAGCCGCTTGTTAGATCCGCAAAAAGGGGCACTTTTGAATATGGGGATAATTATGATAGTCTAGATTTAAACAATCCTGAAAAAGGGGACTTCCAAAGTGCGCAATATTCAGTCAATGGGAATCGTTCTTGTCGTCAGTCTGCTCGGCGTTTGGATATTCAACTTGTTGCATTTGCCCGTGCCTTGGCTTTTGGGGCCGCTTTTTTTCGTGCTGATCAGCCAGTTTTTTATCAAAACGCACCTTTATTGGCCGTCTTCATTTCGCAACATAGGATTGATTGTCATCGGGATTTCGGTTGGGCAGAGTTTTCAATTTCACTTTTTCGAAAATATGGGCCGGCTCATCGGAATCATGTTGTCGATGAACGTGATGATTGCATTATTCAGCCTTCTTTTGGCATATGGACTTGTGAAAGCGGGGCATATATCGTTAAAAACGGCAATGACATGCACCGTTCCCGGCGGTCTTTCTCAGATAGTCGCTTTTGCGGAAGAAGAGAAAGAAATTGATTTGGCGGTTGTCACGTATTTTCATGTGGTCCGGGTCATCACGATCGTTTTGGGGATTCCGTTGCTGTTACATGCCCATGCAGCAGGTGGGGGGAAAGGAGCGGACTTTTCCTTGTCATCCTTTGCGGAATTGGTCCTTTTGCTTGTTGTGGCAGCAGGTTCGGTATGGGTGGGAAAGAAACTCAAAATTCCTGTCCCCTATTTTTTATCCCCATTGTTATTGGTCATCGGCATGCAAATTCTTTCTTTTGAAACGCCGGAAGTCCCTGGGGGGCTGCTTCATATCGCCCAACTGATGATGGGCGCTTATATTGGGCAATTGTTGACCCCGAAAATGCTCGTTCTTGGAAAAAGGATTGTCTTATTAGGTGTTGCAACGACCATCCTCTTGATGCTTTTTACGATTGGACAAGGGTGGATACTGATGAAAATGATGGGCTATTCATTGGCGACAAGCATTCTGGGCACGGCGGCAGGGGGACTTGATCAAATGAGCCTGCTTGCGAGTGCCATTGGCGCAGATGTAACGATTGTGACCATATTTCAAATGTTTCGGATTTTATTCGTGTTTATCATCGTTTTGCCTTTATTGAAAGCCTTTTGCCGGCATATCGATGAAAGGGATACCGGAAGAATTTAAATTTTCTCAAAGGTTGTTTCTTCGGACATTAATATATGCTATTAATTAATAGTAGTATTTTCATAGGATGGGCATGAAAGCGATTCAGTACCGATTTTGGCTGTACATACCGCAAAAACGACAAACAATAGTAAATAACTGTCGATTGTTGAAACCTATGAAAAAATGGTATGATATATATTAGTTTACGTCTTGAAAATTATTCTCAAAAATAATGGTTGTATTTGATAAGGGGAATATGACATAAAATGCAAAACAAGAATCTGGAATTATGGAAAAAAGCTGTAAAGACGGGAATTATCAAATCCAACCTGATTCCGATGTTCGCCGCCTTAATGCTTGCCCTTTATACGTATAATTTAAGTTTTATTGAAAATATACCGAATATGATTTACGCGCTCATCGGAACGGCATGTGTGATCGGTTCGGCCGGAATTTTCAACAATGTGTACGACCGGGATATTGATGCGAAAATGCCCCGTACTAAATTGAGGCCGTCCGTTACGGGAGAGATCAATATTCGCACAATGCTGATGGTGGGGATTGTTTTATTGATTGTGGGTCTCGGATTTTTGGCATTGACGACTTGGACAGCCGCTTTGCTTGGATTTCTTGGTGTGTTTTTCTACGTAGTTCCATATACGATGTGGACAAAGCGGAGAACGATTTGGAATACAGAAGTGGGAAGCATTTCCGGGGCGGTTCCGCCGTTGATCGGGTGGGCTGCTGTTGCACCGGACATTTGGCATCCGGCGTGCTGGGCGCTTTTCATCATCATGATTATTTGGCAGATGCCCCATTTCTACGCTTTGGCAATCCGCAAAAAAGATGATTATGCAATGGCAGAAATTCCGATGCTCCCAGTGATCAAAGGGGTCAAACGGACTTATATCCAAACCAATGTGTATTTGATTTTGTTGATGTTGACGAGTTTTTTGTTTGTCCCTTTGAGTTGGGGGTTGACGCTTTCTTCTCTTACGCTTGGAGGCATTTGGCTGTGGATCAGTTTGGTGGGATATCGCCAGATGGATGGAAAGAAATGGGCAAATAAAATGTTTGGCTACTCTTTGATTTATTTGACCGCTTTGTTTGCGACTGTCATCATCTATGCAGTGGTAGGAATCATATTCCGATGAAACCCGAATTGCGTGACAACCGAAAGTAAAATATTGCTTTCGGTTTTTTTTATGAACTGCAAGTATCAAAAATGGGACAAGATAGACATGCCGAAAAAGCGATGAAGTTAGTGAAGTTTATGGATTTATTGATAAAATGGATAAAAAATTAACAAAATATCTCTAAATTGTGACCGGGAATATGATAAAAATGTGACATATGAGTGGGGTGGGATACACAAAGGGATTTTTCGATGTTATAGTAGATTATGCAATGCAGAGAAAACAATGTTGTGTTTAAAAAATCGCTCTTTTAGTAATAGAAAAGTCGCTCATTTGAACCTTAATTTAAAGGCGTGTCCGACTGATACATAATACCTCCCCTAAAGTGCCAGGTTGTCAAAATGCCTGGCACTTTTTTTAACAATTTTCATTCGATAGATATACAATTTGGTTTTTGCCTTGCCTTTTTGCCATATATAGCGCCTGATCGGCCACTTTAAAGAGCTGGGCGAACTTTTTCGCATAAGGGAGGCTCGTTGTGCAAACCACTCCCATGCTCACAGTGACTTTGATTTCTTGGGATAGGTAGTTGACATAAAAAGAAGTGATTTCATTGTACAGTTTTTTCGCTTTTTCCATGATGTATTGGGGTTGGCCCTCTTTAAAGAGGACGATAAATTCATCGCCTCCGTAGCGTCCCACAATGGCATTTTCCTGATCTTCATTGGCCACTTTCAGACAGGCTTGCGCCACCCCTTTGATTACTTCATCGCCCATTAGATGTCCAAAAGTATCATTAATATCCTTAAATGAATCAACGTCAATAATCACACAACAGATGTGTTGGCCAGTGGATTTCGCTTCTTTCAACCATTTGTTGCATGTGGTTTCCAGAAAATAACGATTATAAACGCCTGTCAAACCATCTACATTTGCCCGCTTCTCAATTGCTTTAATGCTTTGCTGTACGTCAAAATCCCGCATTTTGGATGCAAGACGAATCGAAAACAGTTTTTCCGTAATTTTTATATATTCCTTCATCGCTTCGTAAGATTTTTTAAAGTTTCCAAGGGATTCATAAACATCTGCAATCGTTTTCAGTATCGATTTGAGTTTGATCTGATTCTTATATTCTGAATAAATATTGTAAGATTCATTCAATAGCCGCAATGCCTTGTCATAATCACCTTTGGCGCGATAAAAGGTGGCCTTCACGAAAAGGAAATTTGCTTTTTCATGTGGTAAATTATTAATATATTGATTGGGTTCTACATGTTTAATAACCTGTTCCGCTTTCTCCAATTCTTTCAGGCCGATATGAATGGATGCTATACTCAAATATATATGGCATTGCAATAATATTTCGCCAGGGCAATACTGTTCAGTAATTTTCAATGCTTGGTCGGCATAGTTTAAAGCTTCTTCATATTTTTCCTCGTGAATCAAATAATTGCAATAGGAGTTGTAGCTGCTGCTGACGGCATAATACATTTCCAATTCTTCCGCGATTTCTATACATTTTTGCATTGCCTTTTTTGCTTCATCATAATCTTCTTCATACTCGTAAATTAACGCGCTTAGACGGTATAAGTGATACTTGTCCCGATCGTCCCCGAATTCATTACATAAAATTTTATATTCCAGTATGTGTTGGAAAGCAGTTTCAATTTCACCTAAAAAATAATAGCAACCTGCAAGATGCAAATGGGCATTCATCATCCCTTTTACATCCACTGATTCTTTGGCCGAGTCCAATAATTCTTGCGCTGCCTTAATAGCTTCTGAATATTTGCCATCGGAAAAGAGGTTGTCGGTGAGCGATTCTAACCTGGTTAGATGGTATAATAGAGCGTTCATTCTAGATCACCTCTCTTTAAAAAAAAGGAAGAAATCCCGTGGCAAAGAAATGTTTAATGGGCATTTCTTCCTCAACTATATTATAAACGTCAAATGGAGACTAAAATGTATACAAACTTTGACAAAATTTGAGGTATATCAAAACATAAACACAGCACTAAATACTCAAATTTGGAGTGGAGGTTTCATATCGCAAGATAGATTCTGTGATAATATTCCTAAGTCTTTATAAGGATAATTTAGAAACTTCACATAAGTAATCGCAAAGCACACGCAATCCTTTATCAAAGTTTTCCAGGTGAAAGTGTTCGTTTGGCGCATGGAAGTTTTCCGTCGATAGACCGAATCCCATGAGCACAACAGGAACTTTCAAGATTTGATCAAAGGTTGCGACAATCGGAATGGAACCTCCACCGCGGGTGAATGCGGCAGGTACTTGATATACCTTTTCATAGGAACGGCTTGCTGCCTTGATTAACGGGTGATCAAAAGGTGTAAGGTAAGGAGCGCCGTTATCAAATTCATTGACACTGACTGTTACGCCTTTTGGAGTGTGTTTTTCGATATGTCTGCGAAGAAGGGCCACAATTTTGTCCGGATCCTGGTCCGGGACAAGACGGCAAGTGATTTTCGCGCCTGCTTCATTAGGCAAGACCGTTTTAATTCCTTCGCCGGAAAAGCCGCCAAAAATGCCGTTGATTTCAAGGGTAGGGCGGGCCCAAGTTCTTTCAAGGAAGGAGTAACCCTCTTCTCCAAATAATTCATCCACTCCAAGTTCCTTTTTCAAGGCTTCCTCATCAAATTGAAGATCTGCAAAGGCTTTGCGTTCTTCCTCTGTCAGTGGCCGGACGTCGTCATAAAATCCTTCGACAAGAATTTTCCCGTTCTTATCCCGGAATGAAGAAAGGATTTCGACCAAAGCATGAATGGCATTTTGCACACCTCCACCGTAGAGGCCGGAGTGCAAATCGCTGTTTGCTCCACGCACATCAATTTGGATTCCGGCAAGTCCCCGCAGTCCGTAGCAAATGGCAGGTTTCCCAGGTCCGTACATGCTAGTATCGGAAATCAGGACAAAATCCGCGGATAATTTTTCTTTATTTTCTTCAATATAAGCAGGAAGGTGGGCGCTGCCGATTTCTTCTTCCCCTTCGTAAAGGAACTTCACGTTGACAGGTAATGTGCCGAGTGTGGCAAAAAGCGCCTCAATCGCTTTTAATTGCATAAATACTTGTCCTTTATCATCCGAAGCTCCCCGGGCATACAATTTGTTTTCACGTATTTCAGGTTTGAAAGGTTCGGTCTCCCATAAGTTTAATGGATCCACGGGTTGAACGTCGTAATGGCCGTAAAATAATACGGTCGGTTTGCCTTCCGCATGAAGCCATTCGCCATAAACCACCGGATGGCCCGCTGTTGGATCGATGGACACGTTTTCAATGTTCAATTGCTCCAACTGATTTTTAAGCCACTGTGCTGCCCGTTCCACATCCTGTTTGTGCTCGGATAGGGAGCTGATGCTTGGAATGGATAAAAACTCAAACAGTTCTTGCAAATGCTTTTCCCGGTTTTCCTCAAAATAATCATGAAAATGTTGCAATTCCATGATAATCCTCCGCTCCTTTAATTTACTAAAAAATAGTATACCACATAATCAAAAAGTCCAACGAGATGTCAGAAATTTTTGAGAAAGGTAATAAACATTATGTGACTATAACAGGAATCTTACATGAATGTAATGTAATTGAAAGCTATTCATATAGAGTGTAATACAAAATTTTGGGAAAATATATGTAGAAAGTTTCTTAATACGGAGGAATTTAACGATGAGTAAAATTTGTGAAGTTTACGAAGAGTTTAATCGTTATATATATCATCTTTGTTTGAAATTGACACGCAATCCGTTGGAAGCAGAGGATTTAATGCAAGAAGTATGGGTAAAAGTTGTCCGCAATGAAAAGCAAGTGGAACAAGTTGATCATATAAAAGCATGGCTTACTACCATTACTATGAACACATTTCGGGACCGCTACCGGAAAAATGTGCGCCGGAGCAAATATGTGATGAGCCAACCTGAAACATTGGACGTTCCAATACTGGATTTGGTTCCGAATAATGAAGTTTCAACAGAAGAACAAATTGAAAAAGAAGTAGTGACAACAATCGTGCAGGAGAAAATGAAGCAGCTGGACAGTATTTATCAAAAAACCCTTTGGTACTTTTATGTGGAACAATATTCTTTGGCGGAAATTTCGATGTTGATGAAGGTGTCGATCGGGACTGTGAAATCCCGTTTATTCCGGGCAAAGCAAAGATTGAAAGAAATTTTATTGTCTGATCGCAATTTGGCTGATGTGGTCGTGCCGGTATAAGGATCGCCGACATTCTTTCAGAAAATGCTTATCATGGGATTTGCAAAACTTGTGGTTTATTGCCGCAAGTTTTTTTTTATGAAAATATAAATGCAAGCCGCTTTTTTTGGCAACTTGCATTTTACCTGATTTGTTGAAGAACGAACATATTCAAACCCCTTCCTTATTTTTGAGGAGAATGTTCCAAACATTTTTCGAAAATCTGCTGCAATGTTTGAATTTCCTCATTGGATAGCATGCCAAACATGGAATGGATTAAAGCCATCACTTGTGATTTGGATTCTTCCAACACTTTTTTTCCTTCTGGTGTAATGGCGATCTGTGTAACACGACGGTCTTTTGAGCTTTGGGTTTTTTCGATATATCCGCCATTCAATAGTTTGGATGTTAGTACGGTTACTCCGCCAGTTGTGATTTTTAAGCGTTCAGCAATGACAGAGGGGCGTTTTGGACCTTCCTTTGCAAGCAAGTCCAAAAGGAGGATATGGGTTTTTGAAAATCCCAAGTCATTAATTTGATTCCATTCATTTGACCATTTGCGCTCCAGCGAAGCAACGACTTCAAAGAGAGCGGAAATGTTATCATATCTTTGGTTATTCATTATTTTCAGCTCCACTTTCAATTTTCATCAAGCAACGCAGGGAAAACATCAGCTTACGATTTCCTCGGCATGTTTGATCAATTCATTTAATTCATAAGCGCGAACTTTACGTGGGATAAAGCGACGGATGTCCATTTCATTATAACCGACTTGGATACGTTTTTCGTCAACGATGATAGGGCTGCGAAGCATACGAGGGTGTTCTCTGATCAATTCATAAAGCTCTTGGATGGATAGCTGGTCGATGTCGACGTTCAAATTTTTGAAATCGTTTGAGTTGGTCGCAATAATTTCATCTGTTCCGTCTTCAGTCAAACGTAAGATGTTTTTGAACTCAGAGAGTGTCATTGGTTGAGATGTAATGCGTTTTTCCACAAACGGAATGTTGTGTTCTTTGAGCCATTTGATCGCTTTTCGGGAAGAAGAACAACTTGATTGAGTGTAGATGGTAACTGTCATAATTTACCGCCTCCAGAATGGTTTTTAAATTTACTAGGAAAATACAGCATTAAATATCTTACTGGTAAGATAATTGGAAGTCAAATAATTTGAAAGTGGATGAAAGAATAATGCAATAACCGATTTTCTATTAATAATTACGTTTTTATTGGGCGGAAGTTTCATTTTTTTAAAGAAATTTTGATAAAATTTTTTATTTGAATAAAGTTTTTTTGGCAGGCAATTCTCTTTTTGCGATATGGGAAAAATGATTTTTTATCTATCTGATCAGGGCTCAAAATTTTATGTTTATTGGAAAAAAAACCGCCCGCGAAATCAAAGTTCCGCGAGCAGCTTATTAAGTTCGGCCAATTTCTTTTCCATTCGGGCAAGGCGTTCTTCGGCTTCCATGACAGAGTTGATATGGCCGGTATTTTCAAGCTTCTCGATATCGCCTTGTAAATTGATATAATCCATTTTTATTTCAGCGATTTGCTGTTCGATTTCCCGTTTTGTAAGCATAGATAACTCCCATCTTTCTTGTTCGTTGCGCAATAACGATATTTTAGCACAAAAATGGGCGATTTTCATTTATAAAAGGACTCGAAGGCAAATTGCTGTTTTATCATTGAATACGATTTTTTATTGAAATAAAAAACAATCATGAATTTTCATTCACAACCNCTGCAGAAGGAATTCAATTCTGTAATCAATTATTCCAGATTGAAAGACAAATCAGTGAAAAATTTGAGAACTGTACTCCCGAACAGCGCAAAGAATACCGTCTTGAACACAGTAAACCTGTGTTAGACGCTTTTTTGGCATGGCTAAAAACAAAACGCCCTCAAGTTCCCCCAAAAAGTAACTTGGGCGAAGCGATGACATATTGTCTAAATCAATGGTCCAAACTGATTGCATTCCTAAAAGATGGTCGACTTGAAATCGATAATAATCGTGCAGAACGATCCATTAAACCATTCGTGATGGGCCGGAAGGCATGGCTATTTGCGCAATCGATGAAAGGTGCATCAGCCAGCGCAATTATTTATAGCATTGTCGAAACAGCTAAAGAGAATCAATTAAATCCACTGAACTACTTAACCTATCTTTTCGAACAATTACCATTGATAGATTTCAATAATGTAGAAGCCATCGATCAACTCCTCCCTTGGTCGAAGACAATTCCAGAAGAATGTCGCGTACCAAATAAAACTAAATAAAAGCATACAATAAACGCCCACGAACTGGCATGAAAATGGATATTTCTTTCCCATAATGTAGATAACACAAACAGTTAACAATACGTAGGCTTTTATGGTGGATGATACCCTGAATAAAAAACTGTTTGAGTGGATTTGGTGAACAACCCATTGTTAGCTCATTCATTTGGAATGATGACTACGTACAGAAAAATGCTTATATTTCAAATTCACTCGCTGTTTGTGAATCTACTTTATGGGAGGGATTATATTGGATGTACTGATGACACGTTGTGCAGGATTAGATGTACATGCTGAAACAATTGTTGCTTGTGTCATGATTGGCGAACAGGACGATGAATTATTCATTGAAACAGAAACTTTCCCCACTTTAACAAAGGATCTCTTTCGTTTACTAAAGTGGTTGGAAAACCATGGCATTACGCACATTGCGATGGAGAGTACTGGAGTTTATTGGAAACCTGTTTATAACATTTTGGAGGATTACTTTGATATTACATTAGCGAATGCTCAAAGAATCAAGAATGTCCCTGGAAGAAAAACAGATGTTTCGGATGCAGAGTGGATTGCGAAGTTATTGCGTTATGGACTGATTGAAAAAAGTTTTGTTCCACCAGAAGATATACGAAACCTTCGTGATTTAACTCGGCTTCGTAAAAAATGGATCGGCCATTTGACTTCAGAAAAAAATAGGATTCTGAAAGTATTAGAATGCTCAAATGTTAAACTAAATTCAGTTATTTCAGATGTGTTTGGTGTTTCTGGAAGAAAACTTCTATCCAAATTAATTCAAAATGGATATGTTGATTCCATTGATGTAGAAATTAGTATTCACGGAAGAATGAAGCACAAAAAACAAATGATTACAGACTCTTTATTCGGTACTTTAAACGATCATCAAATCTTTCTAATCAAACAATCTTGGCAACACATCGTTTATTTAGAATCATTAATCAGCCAAATCGAGGAAAGAATAGATGAAATTCTGAAGAATTATAAAGAAGAAGTGGAGTTATTACTAACGATTCCGGGTATTAAAAAGGATTCCGCAGCAATTATTATTGCAGAGATTGGGGTGAACATGGAACAATTTCCTACCTCTCAACACTTAGCGTCTTGG
>NZ_JBHSNQ010000061.1:0-1344 GCF_042655065.1 Ureibacillus suwonensis | reverse complement strand
CTTTGTTTTTTAGGTTCATCACCAAAAGTTGTACTTGCACCTGTCATGAAAGTATGTTAGCTGTTTCTAGCCGAACCCGCAATGCAAAACGCTGGATATTTCTGTATCCGTATCCCCGACGTTTCATCAGCTTGATCTTGTTATTTGTTCCCTCCATTTTCCCATTTGAATAAGGGGATAAAATGCACGATATGATTTCGTCTGTTCGTTTGACGAGTGATTTTGCGATGGCGCGAACAGCAGAACAAGGACAAAACAAATACCGATGAACCCAGGCGTTCAAACGACGTTTCGCCTGTTGCTCATCTTTGCTTTTGAACACATAGCGAACATGTTGGAGCGATTGGTAAACAGACTTTAAGTAATCGCTTTCATTACACCATTCTCGTATGATTTGACGTTCTTCCTCCGTCAATTTCTCTGGGCATTGGCTCAATAAACGGCAAACGTAACGAACATTTCCGTGTTTCTTGCCTCCTTTGCCCAAATATTTGCGACAACGTTCTAACGCATCGGTAAACAGCTGAATGACATGGAAATAGTCGACGACATGTGTCGCCTCTGGGCAAACCCGTTGAATCGCTTTTTTCATCGCTGGAGCCAAGTCACTCACGACATACTGAACGGAACGAGATACATGAGCCAATGCACGCCCAATGGCTTCCTCGTTCTTTCCTGCTTCCATGGTATACACTTCTCCCGTTTCGGCATCCATGATCGCCACTCCATAGTCGTGCCCTTTTCGAAAAGCAAACTCATCGACACAAACCGCCTTTGGTTGGACGTCATTCGATAGGAAGGAAGGGGCATGGGTATAAAACCATCGTTCAACGGTCGTGTAAGGAAGCTTGAGCATACGAGCCACCGCCTGAATGGATGTTCCGATGCAAGATTGCGCGACCCATCGCTGAAAAGCATCCGTCGCCACACTTCGAGGAGAGATGGCTGGATACGACGTGCTGAACGTCACGCCACACGTGCTACAACGTCTGCGCTCGACAGGAAGTTCGATCCAAAAAATTCCGATTCGCTGAGCATAGCCATGCATCCATTGCTTCTTTTTGACTGTCATTTTGATCGTGCGCTTCAAGCAGACAGGACATAACGGGCATTGTTCGGGTAGAGAAAGTTCGAAAATCCAACGTTCCCCTTCTTTTCGCACCTTTTGAATCAAAACATCTGGTAAATCGATAAGTTCTTTGATAAACTGAGAGTACATGCGAATTTCCCTCCATGGTTTGGTTTGGTCACCTTTACCATACAGGAAAATTCGCATTTTTTGTACCCTCTATGCACACCTACCTTAAATGATCAAGTACAACTTGTGGTGAAGAGCCAAAAAAC
>NZ_JBHSNQ010000060.1:0-2216 GCF_042655065.1 Ureibacillus suwonensis | reverse complement strand
CAATTGGAGAGAGTTGCTTAATCCATTTATAAATCGTTACTTCTGAAACACCATATTCGCTAGAGAGTTGACTGACTGGAGTGCCTGAGCGATAAAGCTCAACTACTGTTTGTTTAAATTCTTGATTGTACCGTTTTTGACTCATGATTCGGACACAACCTTTCGTTAGTTTAATATTAATGACTTAACCAAGTTGTGTCCATAAATCTATACTACATCTAATTCCTTTATTAACTTTGAACTATGGTGCACTAAACCAACTTTGACTTTTCTAAAAAATAATAAGCCTGATTATCAAGTCAATTTAAAAAATATATATTGAAGACCGAATAAGTAGTAAAAACAATCAACATAATTTATCTCAATTTTTATTAATGTTGGATATATTACTTTTTATTACAAAAGTGTTATACAGGACAATATCAAAGTTTTATTCTTAAAATATTAATTATTATTTTATTAATTATAGATTAATAACTTTTTACTCTTCTTCTAAAAAACATGCTACTGGCTTCATCTTAGCTTCCCATGACAAATAATTTTCTGCATATTCTCTCATCTTTAACGTAAAATTTTTTTCATTATAAATTGATTTATAAAAATCAATAATAGATTCAATATTAATAGGTTGTTCATTTTGTGGAAGCTTATAAACATATTTAAAATTACCGGGGAAATCATTATCATAAGCAGTAATAATAAATGGTAATCCTTTTGCACAATATTCTCTATTTTTTAACGTACTAGCGTGTGTTAATCCTATTCTGTGCAAGCCCAAACTTCCAATTCCAATATGACAAATATTATAGAATTTATCTAATTCATTTCCACTTTTAAATCCTTCAAAATGTATATACTTAGATACATTTAGATTTTCAGTTAATTTTTTCAAAATCGGTAATTCTTTACCATCACCCACTAGGTAAAAATGAACCTCAATTTTAGGATTTTTTTTATAATAATCCGCTATCCCTTTAATAAGTCGATCATAACCATGCCACTTTTGTACAGATGCAACTGCTAATAAATTTATCACATTATCTTTAGTAGATATTTTTCTTAATTTAATTTCATTAATATTTATACCATTCTGAGTTTTTATTGTTTTTATATTAAATATTTCATCATCATCGGAGAATGTAATAATTCTATCCACATATTCAATTAGTTTTTTTCTATTTATTCTTTCTTTTATTAACAATGGATAATCAACAAATCTAGATAATTCTTGATCATAAGGAAATGTAGGTATTTCCAACAAAATTTTAATATTACTTTTAGTCTTTTTTATTTTTTTTAAGTCTTGAATAAATTGATAGTCAATAATTGGTTTTCTAATATATAAGAAATCTAAATCTTTAATTTTTTCACAATCAATCCACTTTTTATAAGTAAGTCCATACGGCAATCTTTGTAATACTTTCCTGTATTTATTGGGAAAACTTTGAACTTTAAACAAGTCACAATTAATCCCTAATGAATTTAATGCATCAACTTGTGCCTTTACCTTTTTTTTTACTCCCAAGGAACCTTTTATATCTCCGTATACTAAGTAAAGACCATTCATAAATTCACCTCAANAAGATTAAGTTTTTTTGCACAACAACCATTCATGGATTGTTCCACATCCCAAGTAGATTGTCAAAGTGAAAAGAGCCTTTGACAATCTACTTGGGACGTGGAGAAATAAACCCATGGCTGTTGTGCCAAAAAAAATGTGAAGTGGGGAAGTGTTCTGTACCCCATGTTTTACGCTGCTATTCGGCACATTTTTTCGTATTCATCCGGTGTCAAATAACCGATGCTTCCATAAATTCGTTTGCGATTATACCAACCTTCAATGAATTGAAATAACGCAATTCTCGCTGTCTCATAGCTTTCGTATTTGGTTAGATACACTTCTTCTTTTTTTAATATAGCGTGAAAAGATTCAATACAAGCGTTGTCATATGGACATCCTTTTCGACTAAACGACGGAATCATTTCATGTTTTTTTAGAAGTTCTTGAAACGCTTCACTTGTATATTGTGTTCCTAAATCTGTATGCACGATAAGACCAGAATCGGGCTTTTGATCTTGAATCGCATTTTGAAGTGCTTCCAGCACAATTTCTGATGTCATGGTACGAGAGAATTTATATCCGACCACTTTTTTTGTATGTAAATCAAGAACGGACGCTAGATAACACCAACCATCACGAAGCGTATGGACATATG
>NZ_JBHSNQ010000059.1:0-1613 GCF_042655065.1 Ureibacillus suwonensis | reverse complement strand
CAAACCAAAAAAGAGACAAAAAAAGTACAGGGGGGAGTGATGGATATGAGTACCCGAACATCTGTTTGTTATCTTGCCTCTTTCCATTTTTGATACACATTCAGTAGGAGTATACTGTACCCACTCCTTCGCGTCAGTTTCATCCAGATCTGTCGTGATCGGCGGACGAGTCGACCTGCCATCGTGATCACCGTCTGAATAATCGTCTTGATGCGACGGCGTTTCACTTTGTGGTGCAACGGATGTCTCGGATCGCTTAATAGATCTTGTCCAATCAGACGAAGAAGATTGTAAACGAAGGCTCCCATGACCAACACGAGCGCATTCGTTTTCATCTTCCCAGATGGAAGCCGCTCTAAATCTAAGTCGCTCTTCAGTTCGCTATGAAACTGTTCGCATGTCGCATGGTCATGATACAACGCGAGCACATCGCTCATTCGAACATGCTCGTATCCTTTGAGCCGCACCCAATAGCTTTCCACTTCATAATCAGGAACGAGCATCAGCTGTCCATTGCGTTCCATCGTCCGTTCCGTCACTTGGGTGACTTGAACGTACGTATACGTGTTTCCATCGATCGCTGCCTTCTGTGGAAGGCATAGCTCATAGGTTTGTACTCCTTCGCTTTGTCCATCATCGACGCGTCTGCCCTTTTGCGAAGCGATCTGGAACCAAAGCGCTTTCGATTCTCGGCGTAAGTTTCGCTTGATGACAAAGTCCACGTCTTCCTTTAGGCATACGTGCACATTCGCTTCTGCATCGTTTCCTGCATCCATGCGAACAAGCAGACGAGATGAAGTCAGTTGACGAGCTCGACGGATAGCGGTGACTAAAAACGAGGGCATGTTGTCTTGCACATGTTGTTTCCCTGGACGCAACTCGGCATGAACGAGATACCCTTCCTTCCCTGCATACGCAAACAACGGTGTAAAACCGTCAAATCCTTTATACGTTCGACTGACTCCTTCTTTTTTCGTATCGGANTATCGGAGTTGTCAAATGGGGAACCATCTATATCAAGGGGAAGCCATGTCGTCTTTCCTTTGGTCCAACAAGGGGACAAAGTGGCATGTCGTTGAATCAACAGACGTATGGACTCCTCCCAAAGAATCGTTTCGGTCATCGGAAGACAAGCGAGCTGATCGAGTCGTTGTCGCAAGGTTGGAGAGGAAGGCACGTGCTGAATCCCCATCGATGCCGAAAAGATATCGTCCTGACGATACGCTTCGATATGATCGAAATCCGTTTTTCCTGTGGCAAGCAAGCCAATCATCGAGCGAATGACATCGCTATGGGAAATGTGCACTTCTCGACGAACCGTTGGAAGCCGAAGTGCGTTTACCCGTTTATCCAGTTTCGTTCGATGGAGTAAGTAGCCAACGAGAGCAAGCCCAGCACTTGGGGTAATCGCTTCATCTGTCAATACAAACCGAATCGGGAAATCTTTCATCATATCACCTACTTGATGAAGAATCGTCAACGTCGTTTTCCCTTATCGTATCAACGGTTTGCGACCATTGTAAAGATGTTTTGTCACGGATTCAGGTGTCAAATTGTTGCTCCAGGCTTCTGATCACATTGCAAGCGGGAATTTTGATTTTCAAGTCTCGGGG
>NZ_JBHSNQ010000058.1:0-52357 GCF_042655065.1 Ureibacillus suwonensis | reverse complement strand
TCATCAGCTACATCCGTTTCCTTATTCTCCTCCTCAACGGCATTCTTATCTTCCGCAGGGGCTGAAGCGTTATCCGCATCATCCGCCACTTCCTTTTCGTCGCCTCCGGATAAAGAACCGATAAGAGCGATCACAAAAACGATGACAAGCGCAATAAACCACCAACGCTTATAAAATGGTTTTTTCATAAAAATCCTCCTGAATTGTTATTTTTGGTTAATTATAACAGATTACAAAAATATTTTTAAGTTTTTATTCATAGCAGGAAGTCGTTGCGATTGAGCAGCGGCTTTTTTATTTTTAGAAAAAAATTTAAAAAACATCAAAATTTATGTTTACAACACAACAAATATGATGTATAATTAAATTAGAAATAAGGGACGGGAGGAATTCAAAATGAGAGCAATAATGAAAAGAGCTTGGGAAATCGCTAAAGAAGCAGTTGTGAAGTTTGGTGGTAAAGCAATTGAATATATCGCAGAAGCTTTGAAATTGGCTTGGGCTGAATTTAAAAACGCACAAATCGTTGAAGTTGTAACTCATTGCGAAGAAACAGCATACGCTTTATTCCAATTTATGAATACTGATTCCAACGGTTTTGACCGCTCTGCTCGTGTTTGGGCAAAACCGAGAGACTTCTTCCGTATTTACTTTAACCTTAACGGTTGGAATGGTTACTTACAATTATCAAAAGAAACTTTTAAAATTACAAAATGGGATTTTGATGTAAAATGCTACCACAAAACTGTGGATGAAATTAAACGTATCGTCGAAGAATACAATGCGAACGGAGTTGTGACTGCGTAATGGGGAGAAAAATATTAGACTTAACCGGACAAAAATACGGCCGCTTAACTGTCATAGAGGAAGTGGCACGTAAAGGATACACTCGAAAATGGTTATGTAGATGCGAATGTGGGAACGAAACGATTGTCACTCAACCGAATTTGAGAAACGGACACACAACATCATGTGGATGTGTCCAACGTGAAAAAACGTCTAAATCAAACACAGCTGACTTAACTGGTAAAAAGTTCGGTAAGTTGAAGGTAGTTAAGCGTTTAGGTACTGCCAAAAACAGAAAAGCTGTTTGGCTATGCAAATGCGAATGCGGAAACACCACAGAGGTACAAAGTGATAAATTGCTTAGCGGTGAAACGACATCATGTGGATGCGCAAGAGTTGAAGCTGGAAAAGCTGTGCAACAAACTTTGCACGAAGAGTTAACTATCGACGGTGTTGTCGTCCCATATCTCACTCGAAAAGCTAGAAGCGATAATAGATCCGGCGTAAAAGGTGTTAGTATCATCACTTTAAAAAGCGGCGAAAAGAGATATAAAGCACACATCACTATAAAAGGGAAAACAATACATCTGGGCACTTTTGAAACGCTTGAAGAAGCTGAACAAGCACGCAAAAAAGCAGAAGAAGTTTATCATAAACCATACATTAATAAATTAAAGGAGGAAAAACGACATGACGAATAAATTAATTGATGATTACATGACTGTTAAAGAGGCAGCATGGCGCTGGGGTGTCGAATTGCGGACACTCCGCGAACGCCTCAATGCTAAACGTCGCCCCGTGGTTTTAGAAGAAATCGAGTGCGGGCTGATAAAATATTTTAAAGCGCCGGACGCTAAATATGGCGATTGGATCATCTCTAAACAAGCTATGCAAAAATGGTACGGTCCAGAGCCAGAAAAAAATTAAAAAACATCAAAATTTATGTTTACAACACATAAAATATGATGTATAATAAAAGTAACAACAGGGGAACGCAGAAAAAATATTAAAAAATCAGGAGGAATGGAAAATGGAAAAATTTACGATTGATTATCACACTGGAGTAATTCAAGAGGTGGAGGTTGAGGATCTACAAGAAGCCAAAAGAATCGCAGAGGATGGAATGGCGTACACACAAGAAAACGTTACAATCGAGCAAGACGGTGAAGTTATTACAACTTCTTATTGGTGCCCAGTCCCAGCAGGCGATGAAGATGAAGTGTTAAGAGATTTTGGTGATTTTGGATTTTATCAAGTATGGTCTGATGAACTGTAATAGTAAAAATGAGGGGCTTAGTCCCCTCCACAAATTAAAAACCGCCCTCCAAACGGAAGGCGGTTTTTATATTCAAAACAAAAAATCCCCCGCCAAACGGCAGGGGAATAGTTATTTCAACAATTCTAAACGGTCAAGGATTACTGCTAATTGTGCTCTTGTGACAGGTTCATCTGGACCAAATCGACCATCACTATGACCTTTGATGATTCCTGCTTTCATTGCTTTTCTAATGCTTTGTTCTGCCCAATGTCCTGTGATGTCGTCTTTTTTCGCTATTGAAACAGTATTCAATTCACGTTCAACAGCTTTTTTGAATTCTTCCCAGCGTCCTTCTGCTAAAATACGATGAGGACAATACTTGCCACTCCAATCTTGATGTTTCTTCAAACGATCAATTCCCCAACCGCGTCCTTTTAATAGTTGAGCAATCAACTTGATGGCATTAGCTTCAGCCTTTTGGTACCGTTCTCCACCAGATTTTGAATAACATATTTCAACATGAATAGATTTACGGTTACCCGGTCCGTTTCCGCCATCACCAGCTGCCCATGCATTCCGGTTCAGCGGAATTCCTTGAACAGCTTCTATATCATCGACTGCAAAATGAAATGATACTTGATTGTCATTTCTGATCATATATGCAATTTCATTTGCTGCTGATGCATCATTTGCGGTATTGTGAACTGTGATATATTCAGGATTCATTGTGTGAGGACATTTGATAGAGTATTTGCTAGCTGGAACTAAATTTTGTTTGATTTGGACCATTACCATCTCTCCTTTCATAAATTAAAAACCGAGTGATTACTCACCCGGTTTTTCGTATGTTAAAGCGCGTTTGCTATCTGATAACCCGCGAGTTGTTGGATCTGGAATTAAATTGATTGCATTTACAATTGTTAATCCTATTAAATATGGATTAGAGATGAATCCTATTAACACATCTAATAATTTTTCCCAGCTGTTAATATCTTCATATTTTATTCCCAGATAACCAAGCACTGGAATTAGCAAGGCTCCAATAAAACGGATGATAAACGTTAAATTATCTTTACTAAAGCGTACTTTCCAGTTAATTTTCATTGATAAATACCTCCATTTTATCGATTCTTTTATGTGCTTGTTTTGACGATTCCTCAACTCGCGTTAAACGTTCGTTAAATACTGCCATTTGCTTTTCATTAGCTTTTAAATCAATGCGAATATCATCTACACCTTTGCTGATGTATTCTAGTTGCGCTTGTAAACGTGCATCTTGGTGTGACTCGCTTTTCGCTTCTTTCAATTGATTCATTTTCTGATTTTGCTTATTAACTTGATAGCCAAGCGTTGCTATAACTACAGAAAAAATTGTTAACAACAATCCAAGTTCAACTGTCATAAACTCACCTACTTACACAAAATAACGCCGATAACACCGCTCGTCACGGTGTAATTCTCGTACTGGATGCAATAAAAAAGCACCCTCTAATGAGAGTGCTAGCTATCTTTATAAAACATCTTTAATTGGACATTCCCAACCATGCAATTCTGCTAAATCAACAAATTTTTTTAAGTCTTTAGAATCGTTACTTTCTAATTTTATCATTTCTAGTATGACTAAACATTCATTATTTTGATAGTTTATAACAACCTCAACTACTTCGTGTTCATCAGGATCTTTGTATAATGAATCGGTTATCAAATCGCCCTTATGAGGAATCACTGCTGAATCGAAATACTTGTAAATATTTACGAACCCTTTTCTAAAATCTTCAAGACTTATTTGTTGAGACAATGTTATTTTCATTTTTATCCTCCTTTCGCCAACAAAATTCGACGTTATGAGGAGTTTTCCTTTAATAAATTTTTGCTATTTTAATAGTTTTTAATTTATGTCACACTTTGAGACAAATGTTCATTACTTCATATTGTTAATAACTGATGTCACTACATCTTTTAAATTGCTTAATTGAGGCACTTGATCTAGCGTATAAGTTCCTGCTAATACAAGACTTACCCAAACTTTTACAAGACCGCTGTTTTCAGTGAATACCATCTTACACCCCTCCTGTCATTGTAGTTAGTAATAATGTCAATTCCGCAATCGCTTCTTTGGTTTCCTCTAATTCTTCTGATAACGGCTTTTGATAAACCGGCTCTTGCGGCTCGGTTGCGTTCGGGTCGGGATAATAAAACTCTAATGCTTTGTATTCCTCTCCTTCTGGTAGTGATGCAAGTAATTCTACATTTACTCGAAAATTACCTTGACTTTCGCGAAAATCTTGTTCATATTCCCCGTTCATTAAATCGAAATACCCTATTACTTCATCATTTATACCATTGAAATAATCATAAGTTTTTTTATCTTCCTCAAATGTCGGAATTACAGATATTTCTCTATCAAAACTATATGTTGCGATTTTATTGCCTGTTAATTTGTTAAAATATACTCGTCTAAACATGTAATCACTCCTTTCCATTATTCAAATGCTACCCATTCAACAAGTAATCCTCCAGGAGCGTTTGTAGGTAATTTAAAACCGTTTTCATTCACGTACAACGGTGCAACATCGGCTTTAATGTTAAACGTACTGGCTGTTAATTGTCCGTTGTTGTATGTTGAATCTTTGCAAGCGTTTGGATATAGCGAATCGTTTTCATTCGCCTCATAAATGGTTCTATATTCTATATTAGGTTCTTTAACACGCATTATGATAGTTGAGGGGATAAAACCTATTGCAGAATAAGGAACTGTAACAGTTCTTTTTGCTGCAGGTGAACCACTGACATAATAAACGGTTTCCGTATTTGAACTAACAGTTGCGGTCCCGCTCGCCCACTTCTTTCCTGTATTCACATTCGCAATTTTATTCGCTAGGGCTTGTAATGCTTCTGCTCCACTCGCTGATATTCCTTTTGCTGTAAGGTTTGTAGCCATCGTGTTTTTAGCGTTTTGAATATGTGTTATTAGTTGTTCTAAGGTATCGCTACTTGTCGCTGGTAAGCCGACAACGCTTGCGATACCTTTTTGAGCGTTATCGGCATTTGTAAAAAGTTCTTTCAAAACGTCTTCAACGTCTGATGCGGTGAATAAACCATCTGGATCTTCAACTGCAATATTTTTTGCCTTATGCGCTCCTGTCGCAGTATCTGCCAAGTGTTCATTAAATTTTTCATCATTTAAAGTCACAGTTTGCTCTAATTCTGTTAAAGTTTGTTCTAATTCTGTGATTTTAGAACTATCACCTTGAAGTTCCTCTAAACATTTATACGCCCTATTAAAAAGCCAGTTAAAATGTTGAGCAGAGGGCTTTTGACCTGGTTGCCAGCCATTGACTTTCAAGTCAGTAGAGGGCTCTATTCCTGGATTGTTCCACACTGGTAATTGTTCTGCCATCTAATCACTCCTTTATATAGGCAACTCTTTATCTGTAGATGGTGTCCATGCAGCACCTAGATAACCGCCGATTGAGTCGTCATTTATATCTCCAAAGCCTTTTTCATAGTCGATAGCGTTACTTTCATCACCAAACTCAAAAGTCCCAGTAAGTTCGATAACGTCTACTTTTACACCGCCAATTACCGTTTTTTGGACCAACCTAGCAAAATTTATTGGATCCAATCCTATTTCGTTCAGTTTTTGTAACGGTAATTCCATCACTTTTATAGCAGCTTCTTCCGGTTCTAATGGATCATCCCATTTTTCGATGATTTTTATCTCGTTATAATCACACGATAACGCGATTGCTAAAACTCGAATGATTGTATTGATACTACCATCCGATAAGTTGCGAGCAATTTTGGACTTTAATAGAATACGATAAACATCGTCCGTAGCAACCCCTCTTGGCTGGTTGATATTAGTTCCGATGTCATCGAGTACGACTCCCTCAGCCTTATCAATATCTCGCCATTCGTCAACACGATTAATCGTTGAATAAAGTTGTTCTAATTCATCGCTAAAAATTTTCATAAGTTTAGTGATGTTAGAATTTGGGCGCTTGTCAAAATAATCAGCAAAGCGACTGACAATGCTTTTTACATCAAACATTGACAGTCACCTCGATGTCGTCTGCTGATATTTGAGCAACTTCATTTATTGCAATTTCAATATTTTCACTACTGTAAGTAGCGCCATCTTTACTAAACTCCAAATCAACATCCACAATACCTTGAACATTTAATGCGATCGTTTTGGCAGCTTGGAAGATATAAACCATTTCGCCCATATTTAGTCCTGGAAGCATTTGGCCGTTTGTATCTGCTCCGCCGATATACTTCACCAATGCGTTTTTTATTTGCTCAACTCCATCTGATTGGAAAGTATTGTCCGCTTTTACATTTACACGAGCAAATAAATTTACTTCAGAAGCACGTGTAAAACCCACTTTTTTTACGTCGCCGCTCAAATCATCAACGTAAACAAAAGTAGAACCATGTGGCCGTATGCCGGCACCTTTTTTGTTCAAAATTGCTCGCCCGATTTCTTCATCTTCGCCGCCTAAGACAATAGCGTGAATAGATCTTGGTGGGGTTCCAAATTGGTCCGGTTCATCTTCGTAATTTTCTAGCACTCTTGCCGCACGAATCCCCGGTACTTTTAATAATTCAGCACGTATTGCAGCAGTTGTACCACTTCCAAGTCCTTCAACAGTAATATCTGCCCTTTCTCGTGCTTCCTGGTCAGTTTCTTTATCTCGGCCACCGCTTGTCGGCTTTTCGTTTGTTACAGCAGTAACATTCGCATCTGGATTTACGATTTCGGTAATCGTATTTGCTTCAACATTCCCAATTGGACCTATTTCAGTACAGATGATTTTTACGGTGCCTTCACCGTTCTCGTCAAGTGTCACATCTTCAATCGTTTCAAATTGAATATCGCCCTTGGAAACCAAAAAGCCACTTTGAACGGTATGTCCTGGTGTACCCGTTAAAGTGACTTCACCTGTCGCATATTCTGCTGTCAATCTTGTTATACCAGCCAAAGGTAATAGTTTGTCCAACTGGACCCCTTCAGCAGACTTCCTAAAAGCAGCATGGTAAACTTGCTCAATGGCCATCCAAGCGAGTGATAAAAACCATGCCATAATGCGGATTAAAATACCAAGTACTGACTTTTCGCTAACATTTGCATCAGCTCCAAATAATTCTTTTGCCTTCGCAGACATGTCATTTAATAGATCATCATACGTTTTACGCTTAAATCCGTTTTTATCCAGCACCCACGGACACCTCCTCATTTAAAGTGGTGCCATCGGTTAAAGTTACAGTGTATTTTATTGTTCGCTTTCGATTTTTATAATCATTAGAAATCGTTAATTCGTCGATACTTGCGATTCTTTCTTCTTTGGATAAAACTCGCAATACTTCTGCCCGAGCCTCATCATCTGTCGATTTGTCGAGTACTTTTGAAAAATCGAGACCAAATTCCTCGTTCAAGAACCATTCTTTCAAATTAGTGCCTAACGAAATAGCGATGCATTGCGCCACTTCTTCGGAACCTTCAATAATCTCAAAATCGCCTTTTTCAAAAAGTAAATCTCCATTTTTTAACGCCAATGTTTTCATTAAAACAACCCCACAATCACAGCATCATGGATGCTAAACATTCGATTTGTGCCAGGATAAACAATGTTTCCTTTTTTCGCGCCATCAAGCGCTCGTTGACTAAACACAACCAGCACCACATCGCCAACATTGTAAACCGGCTTGTATGTCTGTACGGCACCGCCATTCACACGGTATTTCTGTTTTAAAGCGGGAACGCCTTCAATCGGCGGCAGATTCACCGGTTCTTTTCCTTCTTCTTTCGCTTTAAATAACGGTTGTATTTTAGCTGTGCATTTCACTTCATCATAACTAAGTATTTTTGCTGGCATAGCGGTATTAATGCTCGTCAAAATTCCTCGCCGAAAATTTGCAAAAAACTCCGTCACTTCACTCATAATACCGCCTCCACTTCTGTGTAAAAATCATTACCTCTCGCATAATGACGACCTTTCCGAACCCTCACAGTCGCTTTTACAAATTGCGATTCCAATTTAATAATTGAAGCTGTGTTCATTCGGTATTGCAAAAGCGATTTCACTTTATAACCTTTAATCGTTGTCCCATTTTTTTCTTCCTCGAAGTATTCCGGGGACCCGATTAGACCTGTGTCAGCTTTGAGAATAAAATTATGATTATCTCCTTCTTTGATTGGTCGGACGTATATTTGGCCACGGGATATATATGCCGATGCTCCGCAATCAGTAGCTATATCATTAATTGCTTTAACTACTTCTCCATCGATTGAATATCCATCGGTCATCACTTTGTTATCGGGCAAATTTAAAACAGCTATCTTGAGACCGATAGATTGTGCCAAGTCTCTGATAACCGCATCAGATTTAATATTCTTTTTATACGATTTTTGTAAAGTTTTAGTAGCATCGTATGGCACAGAATCAAGTACTTTAATAGTTGTTGCTAAATCAGCTCCATTTTTGACTGTCGTTATTGCCTCGATGCTACCTGATAAAATCAATCCTTTGTCCTCGACATATCCAGCATTAATTGTTAACGTCTGCCCACGTTTTAATTTATTACGAGTCGATTCTGATAGATTGTAGATAACGATTTCACTTAAATTCGGCTCCAAATCATCATCAAATGGGATATCAAACTCGATGTCTAAGTCTGTATTATTAAAGCGTAAATTACCAGTAAGTACCTCGATATAACGCTTGAATAACTTACTCATCGTTCATCACCACTAAAAATACGGTTTCATTCAAATTGTCCCAACCAACACGAGTTTCTTTGTTGGATTCGTCTAATGGTACAATTGTTGGTGCTGGAAATCTAGTATCATAAATTTCACTAAAAAGAGGCTCACCGTATATGATTTTTTCACCATATACAAGAGCCTCTCCGTTTCTGTATAAATCGACCGTAAAGTAGTCCCCGATTTGATTGTAGTGAATCTCCATTTCAAATAATTCAGCACCTAACTCGATTTCAAAACGATAAGGGATGAGCGATTTTTCTATTTCAATGTATTCTCTTTTCAGCATTCACACTCACCCCACTCTTAATTTTGCACCAACTGGAATTTTAGTTGGTTCATATCCATTCCAAGCTTGCAATTGTTGCCATTTCACGTTGTATTTTTTTCCTAAAGCTATATATGTGTCTCCTCGTTTAACAACATGATAAATCGGTGATGTCTTTTTATTAACTGTTTGTTTACGCCCTGCCTGTGCAACTGGGGCCGTTACAGCTTTTATTTGTGGTGGAACGTATGATGATTGAGCAATTCGTACCTCGGTTAGTGTGCAGCTAAATTTGAAACCGTTCACGACACTAGAATCAGCTCGTATGTTCAAGTCATGAAGTAGCATGTTTGTGTATATTCTTCGACCCTCGTAAGTTACCAAGCGACCTTCTTCTTCGATTTTTCGGAGTTTTGTGATTAAACTCTCCACCCGTTCTTTGGTTGGACGTACCAACAACCCGGATAATTTAACAACGATTGGCTGCCGTTCCACATGATCAGATAGATTGATGCCTTTCTCCACTTTGTGAGTTGGAATTTCTACATCAAAAGTAGTGTCCTCATTTTCTACATGTATCAATAACCCATTAATTTTTGACGTACCATTTAATTCAATCGCCATATTACCCCTCCCTTGGCGCCGGGATAATAATGTTTAGATCCGCGAAAAACTCTTCCAATTGTTCTGTAATACTTCTTGCTGTGTTAGTTGGATTTTTCGATTCTTGTACAATGATTTGGATATTTGCATTGACCGATGATGTGCTAGTAGTCGAATATGTTGCGGAACCGCTGTCGCCTCTTAAATCCAATTCCGGTCCAATACCTTCTCCTTTTATAATTCCGGCTTGTCGTAGTGCGTTAGCTTGTTGTGCAGTTAAAACCGCTTCATCTTTGTGGAGTTCGGCGATATAACCATCGTAAGGAACACGACCAAGTCCTGTAGCATGGCTAGGTATTAATTTCTTTGCTAATGATAAAGCACCGCTTCCGATTTTACCAACCCAATCGGGCATTTTGATATTAGCCATAGCCTCTTTTAATTGCTTAAATGCATCAATAGCGTTTTTAACCGGTTTGACTAAAAAACTAGTGATTGGGCTTTCTTTTATTTTTGTCCAAAGTTCGCCAGCTGCTAATTTGATGTCATCCCAGTTTTTTATTAACCATTTCCCGGCATCAATCGCATTTTGAATTGGTTGCGTTAAAAATGCTCCTATTGGATTTTCTCGTATTTTGCTCCATAGTTCGCTAGTTTTTGTTTTAACGGTGTCCCAGTTTTGATACAATGCAATACCTGCAGTCACAAGCAAACCGATAAGTGTTACTACCAAACCAATAGGGTTAGCGCGTAATGCTGCATTAAATCCTTGTGTCGCCAATGTCGATGCAAACGTACTCGCTTGATAAGCTTGCATTAAACCATTCACAAATGTAATGATTTGGAACGCTGTAAACCCTGCTACTACACCACCTAGAATCGGAATTAACCAATTTAAATTATCTCTTGTCCAGCTTACTGCATTAATAAAACCCTCGAACGCCGGCACAATTAAATCGATTACTAAGCCACCAAGTGTTCCGAAATCTTCGGCTAACTGTTCTGTATCCATTTCTTGGATTGTTTTTGTCAGTTCTTTCATGGTACCAACAGCTTGGTCGAGTATTTCTGTACCAAGTACAGCCTTAAAATCGGTCCATGCTTGCTTTAAGTTACCGAGTACGTTCTCATATCCATCCGATTCCCTAGCAGCTTGCCCGGTTGCTCCGGCCGCTTCTTGCATAGCTTTTGCGTATTCCAAACGCACCAATTGTTTTCCTGCTTCGTCTAGTTTCTTCCAATCTTTTCCCAGTTCTTTTGAAGCAAACGCGGCCATTTGTGTTTCATTAGCAAACAAGCCGATAGCTTCGCCGCCTTCGTAATTTCCTTTAATAAATGAGTTCAGGTGCTGATTAGCTTGCTCAAAACTCATGTCATAAAAAGCTGCAGCATCAGCAACCAATGTAATCCCTTCTGCCGCCATTTTTGAAGCTTCTTTCGTGTCGTATCCTAACCCCTTGAACATTGATGTCATTGTGGAATATGGAGCTTGCAGTCGGCTTGGTAACATTCCAAATTGCTTACCTAATTCATCGAGTGTTTTTTGCGCTTCGCCTTGCATGTCGCCAAAGACTTGTTCGAATTGGGCGTTTAATGCTTGCGCGCTTGCAGCAGCTTCGATAGCATCAACACTAAAACTAATCGCACGGTCCACTGCAACATAAGTTGCTATTGTTGCGAATACTCCGGCAATAACTTTTTTCATATTTTCAAATCCGTTGGTTGCTTTTTTTACATCTTTTTCGAGTTTGTTTAAGTCGTTGTTATCAAGCTTATCAACTTCACGATCAGCATTTCGAATTTCTCTTGAAAGTTCATCGAATTCTCTTGATGCACTTTTTACATCTTTTTCGATGTCATCTAAACCACCAGTATCCAATTTTTCGAATGCGTTTTTTATGTCATCAACAAGCGAATCGAGGTCTTTCAGCGGGTTATCGTCAACATCTACACCGATTTCAACAAATAAATCTCGTAATGCCACTACTTACTCGCCTCCTTCGCTTGGTTGATTTTTTCGATATGAATATCAAGAGCAGCATTCGCTTCAAATAATTCATGCTGTGTCATGTTTTTTGCTTCTTCGTAAGAGATTACTTTCTCCATTACTAATCTCCACATGAGCCAACGACTTTCGGCTTTTTGTCGATAATGAGAATAGTCAAATTTAGCGAAATATAAATTTAGATGCAGCGCTCATAACTTCAGTAAATACTTTTACCGAATCAAATTCTTCTTCGAAATATTCAAAGTTTACGCGACGTGGAACCCCATCTTCTTCAACAAATACAACATGTTCCAATAGTTCTTTGAATAATTCTTTGTCCGATGTATTTCCGTTTGCATCTTTTGCACGTTCACGAATATCCAGAACAGCCTCTAAGCCTGGATGTTGGAAAATCCATGTTTTCCCCGCAATCTCTTTTTTCTCTTGCTTGTTTTTAATCGCCATTTTTCTTCTCTCCCATTCTTTTTGTATTAATAGATTTGTTATATGTCGCTTATTCATAACAAATTAAAAGAGCAAGCCGAAGCTTGCCCCTCCTTTCTACTTAACTGTATAGTCAAGCACTTTAATCGTGTACGTTCGGTTCGTGGCCGATTTTCCAAACTCCTTGTCAGCTGGCTTAGTGACAATCCCCTGCGTGCCGCCGACAACCTCTTTTACTTCATTATTCGAGTTCACCCAAACCGGCACGATTTTTCGTTCATTTGCCAGCTGATCTAAATAAGAAATGGATGGCGATGTTTGGTTCAATGTTATTTCAATTGTTCCAAGCGAATCGCCGTTAATTGTAATGATTGAATCGCCTTGTGCGGATGAACTTGCCTCAAAATTATCATTATCTTTTGAAGCTTTCACCATGGATCCATCGCTGTACCCGGTGATAATAACGCCATCGACTGTAGTCACGACCTTACGCGCATCATATGTTCCCATTTACCTGACCTCCTTCTTAAACTACCATTTCGCCTTTTATTGTCGCTTCGTGGATTGCACCTGCTAATTCGAGTGAGAACGATAACCCTTTATAATGACGTTCTACACGGTCTTGCGCATCAGTTTCAGTGCGAGATTTCGCTGTAACCGTATATAAAAATTGTCCAGCATCATTTTTTGCTACAATCCCTCGCTTTCCGGCTATTTCCAAAATATTAATGACCGTTGATTCAATTTGTGGAATGCCTGTGTCATCGAACGGGATTTTATCGTTACTTACAAACAAGTTAGACACTGCGTTTTCCATGTTGATTTTCACCCAGTCTTTCCCCTGGATAACATCGATATATTCTCCGCTAAGTGCTGTACCTTCTGAAGTTTGAGCTACCCCGTTTTTAGTAACATAAGCAAATCCATTTAAGTCATGAATTTGCTGTAATGTAGTTGCGTCATACGGAGCTGGATCTACACCAATTAATTTTTTAAATTTATAAGTTATGGAACCAACTGGTTTGGAACCATGACCACCGATTAGTGCCAAATGTGGATATTGTTCAATTTTGTCATGGACCATAACAAAAGTACGATCATATTTTTTAGCCGCAATCGCTGCTAGATCATCGACACTGTCCACTGTATGTGCAGCTATTTTAAATCCTTTACTTTCCACTACGTCGGAAATGGCGATAAAGTCGGAGACGGAGCCTGTAGCTAATGATACGAAGTACCAGTCATTGTCGTAGTATTTTTCTAATGTTTGAGGTGCTGGATTTTCAGTCGTATAAGTAGCAATAGCAACTTTCGATGGCCGGGTATCACCTTGATTGAAAATTTGTTTGGCTGCTTTATATGCATCGGTATTATTACCAAAATCTTTTTCAACGCCATCTAAATCTGCATAAACTTTATAAGCTTGTGAAGTACCTTCAGCCAAAATCAATGGCGTACCTAATCCAGTGAGTGCTGACGGTTTTCTAATGTCTATAATGACTTTAACATCTTGTAAAGGCATGTATTTATCCCTCCTGTATCGTTACTGTTTCGATAACGTCAATTCCGTAAGTTTCTTGACCTTGGATGCGTAGACGCACATCGAAACCATACCGTCTTTCATAGTCAATCGTTAAAAAAACATTCCTATTAGTGGCCGGCAATACGTCCGCAATAGCGATGCCTGCATCTGATAATTCAATTGCACCTTTCCCCAAGAAGTAAGCTCTGGCCTTCATGCACAAATCTTTTGATACTTCAATTTTGTCAGCATGGACCGTCAATGATAAAACCATTTCGATATCTTGCTTGATAGTTTGGTTCTCACCATTGGTTAGAATAAAGGGGTGTCCAATATCATCCGTTAACGTGTCTTTTATTGAGATAAATGGATACGGTGGTTGTTTACCATTTGTTTCCGCTTGAATAACCGGTTTGCCAACGTAATTTTCAAGTCCGGTTTGCAACGGAATCCAAATATCATCGTAGTTAATCAAACGAACTCACCCCTTTGGCGATATAGCGATAAAAGTTGCCAAATTGTGTGAAATCGGCGCTTGTGTCAACGATATACTTATGCCCATTCTTTTCGATTTTGTCGCCGTGAGAAAATGGAGTGAGAGAATAAAGTTGTACATCAGCATTCGTCACTAAACCACCTAATTGGGCCATTGTTTTGATGTCGAACGGAATGAGTGCAGCATAACGTGTTTCGGTCTTTTCTTCACCTTCCACCCATTTCCCGTTCACCCATTGACCTTCCGTTTTGATGTGCACTGTGATGGGACCGCTGTATTTTTTGATTAATCTTTCGAAGTTGTAAATACTCATTCAACTTCGACCTCCATAGAGCCAATTAGTCCACCGCTATCTACTAACGGATTACTAGAGCCTTTACGTTCAATAGTGAATGGGTGGTTGACTGGATTATCCAAATCAATCGCATATTCCTGTATTTTTCCTCGCAGCTCTTTCGCTAATTCCTCATAAAACAAATCAATAGAAACGTTTCCTTCGATGACATCGCTGATCAACTCTTTTGCCTTTTCATACACCGATTTTTCATGCAAATCCACACCTGTTCGCAAGAAAGAGCGTTCCGGAATGATGATATATTTAGTATCTTTCTTTAAATGAAGGCCTTGCGCCGCTAGATAATTGCGCATCTTTTCTGTTACTTCAATTCGGCAACCGAATTCATGAACAGATGCAATCATCGCCATATCGCTATTACGGATATAACCGACTCTAGCTTTCTTGTTACGAGTTTTTGAGATGTTTGCCACAATTTCCGGAATGCGATTGTTATCTTTGAAATTTACTCGGATTTTAGCCATTACTTACGCTCCCAACGGTTTGAATCGTAGTTTTCTCAATCCAGCTGAACTCAATTTGGAAATGAGCGCTTGATTTCGCTCCTCAACGCTATCGAACGTTTGCGACATACCGCCGATGGATTCACTTTTAATTCCGGCGTTATTTTGCATTTCAAAGTTTACATACTGAGCGATTACACTTTTTGCGACCGATGGCAATTTTAATTCACCATCGACTAAAAAGTCTTGATTGCATACACATTGGACCCATTCAATAGCTTCTTCCAATACATCTTGTAAGTATTCGTCTTTGGAAGTATCCTCATCAGGTATTTGCAATCGTCTTTTTAACTCATCAAGCGTCATTTTCGCCACCTGCTTGCTTTTTACGAGTTGTTTTAGGCTTTTCGTAAAGTTTATATCCTAACGGTTGGTAAACCACTGTGAAGGCCTTTTCTGTGGCTTCAATGACTTTCCCGTCTTTTTCGATTTTCATAGTATCCCTCCAAAAAATAGAGCGAGCAAATAGCTCACTCATTATGGCGTCGTTACTTCTGGCGTTAATGCTGCAAATGCATCTTCTGAAAGTGTCATAAATCCAACTTGTTGAGTAACTCGTAATGCGAACATATCGCGCTCGAATAAGTTAATTGGATTTCCTTCTGCATCTTGAATCGTTGTTAATGTCGCATCTGTACTGATTGCGTATTCCATGCCTTGCGGAATGCCATAACGAGCCATATCCCAGTTAGCTGCAATCAATAACGCTTTTTCGTAATCCCACGATTTCGAATCAACATATCCGATTGGTAAACCTAGTACTTGGGAAGCGGCTCCTGCATTTGCATCATTGAAAATTGGTAAGCCGTTTTCATCTTTTGCCCCACGCAATTTTTGACGGAAACGACGTGTTGTAGTGAATCCATCAACATCTTTGTCTGCATCCTCTATTAATGCAATAACACCGTTTAGTTCATCATAGAGTTTTCCGATAGAATTCAGGGCGATCTTATTCCCTGAAGATTCGATTCGCTCAAACACAGATACTCCTGTGCCGAATGGCGAATCGACACCGAATAATGCAGCTTGGTCGAATTTAATAGCAAATGCTTCTGCAACTGCCGGGCGGATTTGTGCAAAGAAATCTTTTACAGTGTAATTCAAAAATTCTTTTGACACAGGGATGATGACCCCTAGCTTTTTTGATACCATTTTCGCTTTTAACCATGTTGCTTTGGATGTTTGGATGCGTTCACCCTCGCCTACCCAGTAAGCTCCTGGACCACTTGCTAAATAAGTGAATTCTTTTTCTGGTTTTGCCATAGGTTCGTATTTCGCTAGACGTGTAACCGCTGATTGCGTCATAAACTCTTTTAAGATTAGCGTTCCTTCTTCTTTCGGAACACTTCCACTCACCGCATCTTGTAATAAGATATTTGCTGGATTAAACACATCAAATTGTTGAATGTTTACTTTTAACAAAGATTTTGTTTTCATTTTTCATCTTCCTCCTATTTTCTTAAACTTACTTCGTCCGCCAACGCCGAGATATCCACAGCGCCTGCACCTGAACCGCCTGTTCCATGATCAATTTGACGGCCATAATCTTTAAATCTCGCATTTACGCTTTCTTCGATGATTGAATCTAAATCTTGCTTCAGTTCATCAAGCGTAGAAGCAGTAATGATTTCGTCATCGCCCAAGAAGCGATCGATATATTTTGTTGCAAACTTTGTTGGCAAGCCTTTTTCGGTCGCGTGTTGCAACGCTTTTTCTTTTAATTTAGCGAGTTTGGCTTCTCGCTCTTGCTTTTGAAGTTTTTCTTCAAGTTCACGAATTCGCTTTTGTTCTGGTGTTTCAGTTGGATTTCGTTTCTGAATTTCTTCTTCGATAAGCGCTTCTAAGTTGTTGGCTTTCCATGTTTCGAGTGACTTTGAGAAATGTGCATCTAATTTCGGTTGAAGCACTTTTCTACCTTCGTTTGTTTCCAGAAACTTTTTAACGTTGTCGGCAGTTAAAACATTTGTATTGAAGTACGCTTGCACTTCGTCACTTTGTTTATTTGCTTCCAAATACGCTTTCACTTGTTCGAAAGTGAGTTCCTCAAATTGTTTAATATTAACTGCTAAACGTTGTTTTTTCATTTCTCTCAACATAAATACTCCTCCTTGCCAAGTAGTGCGAGCCTACTTGTCTAATTCAATAATTTTCACTTGTAAATCGTTTGGAAATTGTTCCTCTAATTCTTGTAAATAACGTACAGATGATTGTAGAAGTGTTGAAACTGCAGCACATACAACCGATTTTGTATGGCCTTTCGCCTCGATGCTTAAATAACCATCTGGATTGGTCTTGACTGTTATTTCAGTCATGTTTTTCACCCTTTCTTAATGCCCTTACAGTTGCAATCGCCCCTGCAAGTGCAAGGTAATTGATTAAAATAAATCTCTTTGATGCACTCACCCTCTCAAAACAAAATAAAAATGCCGTATTTCTACGACTTCATTGCCTTCTTAAAATCTTCGAATGTTTGCCGAGCTAGATCATCATTTGTTTTTCCTTCAATCTTCTCAATCTCGTAAACCAAAATGCACCTACAGTTGATGTCATGATGCGCATATCCTGTGTTGCCTGGCGCCTCGCCACGCTCGCCATTTCCTAAGTCGAATAGCTCTTCTACCGGAATTTTTACATTGTCCATCTTCACATGATTCGCTTTGGAAGTTTGGCGAACACGACTGTCCTTCATATTCCGCCACTTTTTCATCATGATGATTCCTTTTTTATTGGCGTATTTCGCGCTGTCTAGAGCCCCGGCTTGCACTACACGATGGGTTTCAGTTCGGGCGACTCGAATTGATTTCTTGTAATCATCGTCAAATACTTGATTTAACTCACTTGCCATTTGCTTGTAAGTGGAACCTCGCACCAACCCTTGCGTTACCGTTTGACGAATCTTATAGATTATCTCTCTACGATTCTTTTCGAGTGTTTCAGAGAGAGTAAGTCCTTTTACTGGGTTGTCGATTGCTCTTTTAATTTGGTCCAGTTTCAATGTTTTGTAGCCGATTTTTTTCATCGTTTCTTTTTCAATCGCCCAGCCCATCCATTCGTAAGAGTACAAATAACTGCTGGACAGCAATATTAATATGGTCGTTTGAGTGTCTTCCGACATTGTGTTGACGTGTTCAATTAACGAATTAATAAACCTCTTCAATCGGTCATATTTCATCATGTCCTCGTAAGTTAGCACACCGTCTTTTTCGTATTTCTCATAGATGGCACCTAATTCAGCTAGTGCTTTTTTTACCAACTCTTTGTACGTTTTGCGAATGGAATTTTCAGTTTTCGAAAGTTCTTTATTTGCCCATTCATCCAGTTTCTTCGCGTACTTCTCCAAATCCATCGTCGTCACCGCCATCCATTAAAGATGGAATATCATCTTGTTCTAATCGACGTTGCTCCAATTCATATTCCACATCATCCACAACCGACAGGGTAGATAATGCTGTTTTCTGCGATGTGATAGCTGTCAATGTAACCGCTGTTTGTGCTTCTTCAAGAAGATTTACCGGGATGTTGCGCTTAAAGCCAAACCAAACCTTTAAGTAGTCATCTTTTTGGCAAATATTACGCTTTGCCCACGCAGAACACAAAACTTTAAATTGATAACGTAAAGCCGCAGTCATTTTGCGTTCCATCGTGATACATTTGTTTTCAAGTGCCATGAGCTTGTATTTCATGGCCACACCAGAAAGGTTGTTGCCGAAATATTCGTCACTGAAATTAACAGATTTCGCAAAACGTAGGATATTTTGCTCCAATCGGTTCAGGTGGTTCTCAATCATCGTATCGTTGATGTCTTTTGTTAAGTATTTGACATCGTCTTTTTCGCCCAGTAACTCGAAAACGCCTGTTTTTTTCAGTTGTTCCAATGCTTCCTCGTCAGCCCCGAGACCGCGAAGCACTAGATATGCCAATCGGTATTGCTCAATCTCATTTGATGCATCTGAAAGAGTGCGGTCGTAAGCATCAATCAAATTGAACACTTTTTCTGCATCAGCCATCATTTCCTCGTTGTTCTGCAACCCATATAACGGGCAATAATCGAATGTATGGAGCTTCTTTTCAATCAGTTTTAATCCATTACCACCGGTTTCAAAAACATAAAAATAAGCGTTATCGTAAAACTCAACACGCTGCACATTATCGTCAATATCAAAATAGCGAATCGCAAATTCCGGTTCCGTGTAATCGGATGGCGAAAAGATAATGGTCTCCCACGGATCAACATTGATAATCCGCTCTTTACCTTCTGTGTCAATGTAAGCCAATCGAGCGCTATATCCGCAAATAGCCGCTTTTTTGCCCCACTCACTATCTTTGTCATCGGTGTTGTTTCGTAAGAGGAACGCTTCTAATTCTTCTTTTAACCTTGTCAGCTTGTCTTTGCTGTTACGGTCAATGTCGTAAGTAATCGGATGCCCAAACATATAGCCGACTTTTGTGTCGACGATTTCTGCATCAAAAGCATTGTTTATTCGATTATTCACTTTATTATCGATACGCTTAATTGTACCAGTTTCAAAATCCTCGTACTCGACCGGTTGACGACGTAAAATCGGCACACCTTCAATAGATGCTTTATATCGCTCGTAAAATAATTTTCTCTTTTCCCGGTCTGCGCTATGTTCTTCGATAGCTTTTTCAATTAACTGAGGATTGGCCCCTTGTTCCCGGAACAATTTCAAATACTTATAGATGTTCATTTATTCACCTTCTTTTTCCCGTGATGATGCGTTTTAGATAATGTGTATAGATTGCATATCTCAAAGCATCTAGCACGTCATCCCATTCTTTTACCGGTTCGTCATTTGATCCCCAAACATATTGGTTTATTTCTTCTTCAAAGCGTTTCACTTTATCTCTTACAATAAATAGTTTACTAGTTTTAAATAAACTTGCGATTTCTTCGATTCCAGCAATAACATTTTTCTTTGCTTCGATTGCACGTAGTTTTTCGCGTCTAAAGCGAGCGATATGCTCTGGTCTAGCAGTATCGCAATAGAAATTGATGTTGCCATAGCGTTCTTTGACGCCCTTTGCGATTTTTACCCATTCATCGATTTCTTTGTGTTGGTACGCATGTTCTTCACAAAGATAAACATTGCCTTCAACATCTTCTGCTAGCACCACAATAGCCCCGTGGTGTTCATAACCCCAGTCAACACCAGCGAAGTATTTAACAATATTCTTTTTCTTGAATTCTTCAAGTGAAATATAGTGTTCTTTTTCGTTGAAGTCCTTGTATATAACACCTTCCGCTGCAACCCAACGACCGTAAATGTCACGGTCCGTGAACATACCGCTTGGTGTTGAAGCTACAATACTTTCAACATATTCTGGATCTAACTGGTCATTGTCAAATAAGGAAAAATGAAATGCACGAATGTTTAATCGACCATTCGCTAAACGCTGACCGTCTTTGTCAATATAATCTTTTTTTACTGGATGCGAAGGATTTTCCGGGTTCGTATCGATAAGCACTTGAGCGCCTGGATAAGAGCAACGAGATATAACCTCTTTGATGAACATATCATGCAGCGCTGTACCCTCATTTAAAAAAGCACCGGCAGCAGTAAAACCGCGGGCCTTTTTCCAAGAGTCCGATTGCGCACCATCGAAGCAATATACTTTGTTTCCAAAAATCGTCACTGCATTGGTCTTATCAAGCTTTAACTCCTTGCCAAGTATCGACTCCATGTCATCCAACACATTGCGGCGAATACTCGCTTGCGTAGCTCCGCCGATAATGAACGAAAGCCCTTTGTTTTCATAGCGTGCAATGAGCATCAAAAAAAGCAGGATTAAGATAAATGTTTTTCCCGCACGTTTCGCTCCGCTGGCAACTAATATTTTCGGTTTCTCATGAATAAAGCTATTCATGACTTCTTTCTGCTTCTTTGTAAGTTCAGCCATTACTCTTCACCAGCCAATTTACGAAGCATTTTAGCGATTTCGCTTTCTTGAGTAGATCCGTCGCTTTTTTGGAGTTTATTAATTTCAGCCTTTGTTTTATCGATTTGAGTTTGCATAAGTTCAAGTCTTAATCGTCGCTCATCATCTTCTGTCGCCATTTCATTAAACTGCTTAATTAAAGAACGCAATTCACTCATTGCTCGAGATTGAGCGTTGAGGAATTGCGCTTGTCGTTCCCATGCGAATTGGAATTCGTATTCGATTTCTTCGCCATCTTCATACATTTTGTGCTTTTTCAATTCTTTAATCATTTCATCCTTGTTCTCAACATACATAATCGATTGAGCACGAATGATTGCAGCGTATTGAATCATGATTTGGTCCCAGATTAAATCGGCTGGACTTTTTTCTTCGAGCATACCCATTAGTTCTAGTGTTTCCTGCGGGATATACTTTGAAAAAAGCCCGTGCTTGGTGGCGTTTTGGTTGCCTTTCGGAGCAGCGCCGCCTTTGTTGCCGACTGCGTTCTTGTTACCTTTTGGTGCTCCCCGTGTTCGTTTCGTAACGTTACTTTTTGATTTGGTAACGTTACTATTTATTTTCTGTTCCCATTTATCTTCGTTTTTCCACTTTCGGATTTGGGAATCAGATACTTCTAATTCTGTTGCAATGTCTTTTAATTTTTTAGATCCGTTGCTATTTTTCCATATTTCAAATGCCTGATCTCGTTTCGGGTTCCTTGGTCTTGCCAAATCACATCACCGCCACCCCCGTTAATTTTGAGTTTGTTTTGGGCAAAAGAAAAAGCGCCTAATTTCTCGGCGCTTACATTACAGGAAATGGTCCGAACAACATCTTTAAACCTGTAATAAAAACTTGTAATCCATAATCTACACTTTTTTCTTTACTCTGTTTTTTAACTTCGTTTAATAGAGCTTCATATAAATTAGATGGTTCAGCTTTAGATAAAATTCCTTTTAATTCTTCTTGAATTTTTATGGCTATTCGGATTTTCGTGTTGAAATTTAGATTATGTTAATTCATATCAAAATCGGATTATCGTGTTGATACATCCATAAATCAATGGTAAAATTATCTTAGTAAGAGGGGTGATATCAGCCTTGAACGAATTGCGTGGAAAAAAGATAAGAATCATATCTTCCGATCATCCTCAAAATTGGTATTCCGATAAGATCGGGCAAGAATTCATTGTTCAAAGCGAATGCAGTCGTAATCGGAATAATTTAATTGTTAGAACAACTATCGAGCAAGCTGGATGGAAATATGGTTGGGTAAACAAAAATGACTGCATATTCATTTAATCACAAAAGAGGTGATTCAATGGGACTTATTCATAAAAGCAGAAACCATAGTCAGGTGCAACTGATGATTAGTCGAATACTTCAGTATGCAAAAAAACAAAAAGAGTTAAATCAGCCTGCAACAATATTTGTAACAAAAAATACTACAGAATCGTATCACATTGACTATCTTAAGGATGTCCTTGAACGAAATGGATTTATTGTTAGCCTTTCAGAAGGATACAATCACATCAATGTTGATATTAGTTGGTAGGAGACGCTGAATGAACATACTCAACCTCCCAAACTTCAATGTTCTTGATGTAAAAGAAACAGAAGATGATTATCAAATTCTGGTGGAGAGCGTTTCTCCACCTTCTATGTGCATTCACTGTGGATTCGCGGACCTTCAACGATTCGGAACAAAGAAACAGTTTTTCTACGATACACCGATGCACGGCAAGCGTGTTGGCATCACGGTAAACCGTCAGCGTTACCGATGCAAGAACTGCGGTTCCACATTCTTTGAAAATTTGTGGGATATGGACGATAAGCGGATGGCAACGGTTCGCCTGGTCGAGTATATCCAAAAGCAGTCATTAAATCGAACTTTCACAAGCATTGCCGTTGAAGTCGGCATGGATGAAAAGACCATCCGCAACATATTCCGCGATTACGTTAGTTTCCTTGCCGAAACGGTAAAGTTTGAAACACCACGGTTTCTTGGCATTGATGAGATCCATATCCTTAAAAAACCACGTTGTGTTGTCGCTAACATCGAAGAAAATACGATAATCGATTTACTTGTTAACCGTAACAAAGAAACGGTCATACGCTACCTGATGAATCTGCCTAACAAGGAGAAAATTCAGTACGTTGCAATGGACATGTGGCAACCATACAGGGAAGCTGTGAACGATGTGCTTCCAAAAGCTAAAATCATCGTAGACAAGTTTCACGTTGTCCGCATGGCTAACACCGCCTTAGAAGACATTCGCAAGGCACACCGCAAGAGCATCGAACCCAAACAACGTAGACAGCTTATGCGTGACCGCTACGTGTTGTTGAAAAGGTATCATGATCTTACGCCACAGGATATGCTGTTGCTGGACTTATGGACGGCGAACTTTCCCAAGCTGAAAATGGCGTATGACCTCAAAGAAGACTTCTTCAAAATATGGGATAGCAAAAGCCGTGTTGAAGCTTACGACAAGTACCAGCAATGGGTTGCAAGCATTCCTGATGAGATGAAAGCGGCATTCAGGCCAATTGTTACAGCTATCAAGAACTGGGAAGAAGAAGTATTCAATTACTTCGATCATCCCATCACAAACGCCTATACGGAGTCGCTGAACAACCTTGTGCGTGTGATCAACCGTTTGGGCCGTGGGTACAGTTTCGACGCTCTGAGAGCCAAGATACTGTTCACGGAAGGCTTTCCGAAACAAAAGGTAAATGGTCACTCCAAGAAGTCGCAAATGCGTGGTTTTGGATACCTGATGCAACGACCAAGCGAAGTCCTTTGGAGTTCAGATCAAACGTACCTTGGAGTGCCAATTTCAACACTGATTAGTGCTATCGAAGAGGGGTTGATTTAACCCCTTTTCAACACACTAATCCGAATACCCATTTTTATTAAATTTCCTTCTGTAATATTCAAATTATTTTGTATTATTTTTTCTAAATTAATAAGACCATCCAATATCTTTTTAGTATCTTCGTTGATGTTTTTTAATAATTTATTTCTTTCTGTTTCTCGTTCTTCTCTTTCTCTTAAAGTTTCCCTAACCTTTTGTAGATTTTCCTCTAATTTCCTATTACTCTCGGCGCTTATTCTATTAAATGGCCCTAATGGATCAAACAATTTTATCCCCCCCTCCCGCCAACATATTTCGACGAAAAAGGGGAAAATTCCTTCTTTTTGTGCATACCCTCAACAGCAAGCACTATCAATATCGAGCGAAGGGGTCACACTCGGGATAATGCTCGCTGTTCAAGATGCGTTATTCTGGTAACGCTTTGATTTTCCCGCCACACTCACACGTATTCTTGTATGTCGTCCGTATTTCATTTCTTTTCTCGTCGAATTCTTGCTTCTCGATGCTTGCTGGACGTCCGCATTTTTCGCATTTGATTGTGTATTGCATAACTCTCACCTCGCAAAAAAAGAAAAAGCAACCGAAAATCTCGGCTGCTTTCTTGTTTGGATTACACACCCTCATTGATCTTTTTTGGGATTTCCGCAAATTCATCGAATCTTGTCATTTAGCATATTTTTGTTTTTGGGGTAAAAATAGTAGCAAAACGAAACTTGTGTTTTATTGATTTATTATGGCAATGATTCGCCGAAGCGGTTTTCCACGCCGCCCCGGACCTACCTCATATTTTACAGTTGGAAAATAATAGCTGTCACCTTTGTTAAAAGTGTTAAATTTGGTAAGTTTGGAAAGACACCTATTTCAACATACTTTCGATAATCGATTCTTTGATGTTTTTAATAGATACATGACTTAACGCCATGTGCTGCCCAATCCAACGCATCGATTTGCCTTCTAAGAGCCAATATAATACCTCCGCTTCTCTCGGCTCCGTTACTTTGTCCACGCGCTTTTGCACTTCTTGGATTTTGTAAATATATTCATTGATTCGTTTTAAATGTTTGTTTCTTCTCACGACCTCTGCGAACACTACATCGCTTGTCTGCCCACTTGCTTTTGGCAACGTAGCTTCAATGCCATATTGAGCGATTTTTGCGCCTTTGTATCCAAATTCCATTTGCAACTGTTCTACGGTGTTGATCATCCATCTATAATCTTTAATCCACTGATCTAACTTTTCTTTCGTAATCTGCACTTTACCCATAGGTCCGCCCTCCTATGCTATAATGGAGTTGAGTTGTTAGCTAGGAGGGTAAGCTGTGGCTGCGGGTTGAAGTGTGGCCACAGCTTTTTTTCGTTATCAACTTAACTTCATGAATACTAACCAATGAGTTTTGCTTCTCTTATTGCCGAATAATGGCTTTTTATCAAAGCATTTTAATACTTCTTTAAGCGGTATTTGTTCCTCATTCCACTTAAATATTAATGTTCCGTTCGGTTTTAAAACTCTCATACATTCTTTAAACCCTTTTGCTAAATCATCACGCCAATTTTCGTCTAACTTCCCATACTTTTTGGCCAACCATGAATTTTCTCCAACCTTTATTAAATGAGGCGGATCAAAAACAACCAAATAGAAGCTGTTATCTTCGAAAGGCATGTTGCGAAAATCCGCAATAATATCAGGATTTATATTCAAAGCACGACCATCACATAAGGTTGTACTTAACCGGCGATTATCCATGTACAGCACATCTTCATTTTCCTTATCAAACCAAAACATTTTACTTCCACAACAAGCATCTAAAATCTTGGCCATAATCTCCCTCCTCTACTTCGCATTTTGGTTCAATTACATCATAATTTCTTCGAAGTGCGACATATTAGTTTCCGCAAAATCCTTCGCATTCATTGAGAAACATATCAATATCCATTTGATTTTCTTGAAAATCTATTTCATCTAACGGTTTTCCAGATCGATGGAGATAGGCTTTTCCTTCGAATTGTGGTAGATTTCTGACCAACTTATCAATCTTCACTGCATCATCAAATTCTTTTCTGTTATGAAGTTTCATTTCTCGCCACATTTCATCGTCATGAAACGGACATCCGATACAGGAAGATTTAGCCGGTGTTCCCAAACCAAGTCGTTCTACATAGGCAATACATGCGCTTCGATCCATATTGAGTATATCCACTAAAGGATGTTCTGCTTTTTGCCAATTTACTCGACTAGGTTTTACTCTTTGAATTTCATCAGTACTTATGCCTTTCCAAAGATGAACAATTTCTTTCACTCTTTCTTTTGGTTTATAGCCTAATAATTTACGTATCTCACGATTAATCGGCAGTATTTTATATTCACTTGTACATTGCCTTCTAGCCATTCCGATTTCCCCGTTTTTGTTTTTGATGAAGAACGGCATACTAGCCAATCTTTTTCCGTTCTTTGCACTTTTTACAATGTCATCTCGAATATTTCCGTTACTTGTGAATACAATCTCTTTACCGTATTTATCTTTAATGTATTTATTGATTTTTAAAACCCAATCATACACATATTGTGGTTCCCATCCTGTATCGCTGAAAATGATAAAATCCGGAATTACGCCGTTAATTTCTCCCTCTAAAGCTAGTAGTAGTAAAGCTGTGGATTGCGTGCCGCCGCCATATGAAAGTACATGAATGTGTTTTTTACCATCGCTATATTCTTTTTGGATCATTTCATTCCCGTCCTTACCTTTGGTATCATTTCTCCTCCTAAATGCTTGCAATCATTCCCCATCCTGCTACTACATTTCCGGAACAAGCGACAGCGTGTCATGCACGCCATCAGCTTGTCCTCACGAATCATCCATGCCGGACGATCGTCAATGATCATGACTTGCATTTCTCAATCACCCCTAAATAATCTAGTAAAATACCATTCTTGCTCTTTACCAAATCGCATTCAGTCATAAAGTACTCATAAGGTACGCTCTTTCTACCGCCCTCATTTGCCTTTCTAAGCCATTTTTCTAACTCTGAAAGGGAAAGTATATAGACTTCATTTTTTTTCGCAAATTCGACGAGTATGAAGCTGATACCGCCATTGTCTTGCCAGCGTTTCAAAAACTTGAATTGATGATCTTCTATGTTTGAGAGAGGGAAGCGTGTCCTCTCTCTCGTGCTTTTTGCGTCGAATGCAATTGCCCGTCCGTTATAGCAACCGATAAAGTCAACTGTACTTTTCTTTTCTGGAATAGCCCTACTTGCTTTCGTTTTACGGTCATAAAAGACTTTCCAGGGCACTGGCACCTTCTGAATAGTCGCAATGCCTTTTTGTGCATATTGAACATTCGTTCGTTCAATCAGATGTTCAAAGCTCATACCTCGATTCGCATAACTGACTGCCATTCCATCACCCTCAATAACCAGATTCCTGACGTTCATGGTTGATTGCATTTTTTTGGAGATATGCCGCCTCGATCTGTTCCCAAGTGAAGCCGAGCATTTCGCCTAATCCGATAAAACAAGCAAATAAATGTTCATACATTTCTCTAGGCACTTCGTCATTAACTGTTTTTTGGAAATGTATGTTATAAATTGTTCCGAAACATTTGATAAATTGGTTAGTAGTAGTCGTTTCTTTAACTTTCCAAACATCAATATCTGTAAAATTTAATTCCAACCCAATTGATAAGATAAAATGCAAACAATCGACGAACTCTTCAAGCAGTGGGTTTTTCGAATCATCGTCACCTGTTCCATCACAATACTCACAAGGTTCACTGCACTCTTGTAAAGTTCCGTTATCATAAGAACCAGTAAAATAAATGTCGTTCCCTAGACCGTCGCACATTTCACACTTATCTGTTGTTCTCGGCTCTTGGTCATGGCTCCAAAACTTGAAACCTCGCCAGCAATTTGCGAGTTCGCCGAGTTCAACTTGCAACGCTAGAATCTTTTTTGCAAGACGATCTTCACCTTCTTGCACTGGATGTTCTTGTTCGATGTGCGCATCGAGTTTGGCTTGCATTTCAAACAACTTTTGCAGATTCATTTCGATTCTCCTTTGCTAACCAGCGTTTTTCGACTAGAATTTGATATGGTTTTGAATCAGCTTCGAAATATTTCATTTCACTTACCTCTACATAACCATATTGCTTGTGGCGTTCGATCTCCTTTTCTAATTCTCGTTTTGTTCGACCTTTAAGAATTTTTCTTTTGTGGTTGATTCCTAATAGTTCCATTTTTATCACCTCGCTAAAACGGTAAGTTATCATCGATATCATCCGGAAGCGAACTGTATCCACTAAACGGGGCATTATTCGGCTGATTTTGACCTCTGTAGGCGTTTTGATTGCTAGATTGATAGTTTGTATTACCTTGATAATTTGGAGCCGAATTTGGGCTATTCTGTACATTTTCCGAACGATAATCTAAGAACTCTATACTATTTGCTACTACTTCTGTTGTATAAATTCTTTGCCCCTGTTGATTTTCATAGCTACCTGTTTGAATTCGACCCGTGATTGCTATGCGATTGCCTTTCTTTTGATAGTCCACTAGATTCTGCGCCAATTTATCGAATGCGATACAACTAATAAAATCCGCTTCATCCTTTTTCATTCGGTTAACTGCTAAAGTGAATCTACAAACTGACAATCCGTTTGGTGTCATACGTAGTTCTGGATCCTTCGTCAGCCTACCAATTAATTGAACTTGATTCATCTTCTTTTCCGCTCCTTCATGTACTGCCACTCGGCACCGATTAAAAATGCGAATCCCCAGCCAAGAACCGATAAACTCAAGATGTTCATTACGTTACTCACGCAATCTCACCCCTGCTATATTTCTGTAATATCCATCCGTCCTGGAGCATAGCTTGTACTAGCGGCCTGAAGTTAGGTACAACAGCAGTGACCTCCACGCCCTGCTCGTATCTAACAAATTCCACAAACTCACGGAAATCTAGGATGTTATGTATCTCTTGCTGCACTTGTTTCTTGATAGATTTCCGTTTTGAAGCTACTGGAATACCATGTTTGTTTACTTGCATATCAAGCACCTGCCTTAACCCTTGCTGTTGCAAGTGCGTATTTTAAATCGCGATCAGATAATTCTTGTACCGGTTTGCCCTCTACTTGCTTGATGCCCAAAAGTCTAAGTTGCTCGGTGTAGAAAGCTCGCTTGAATTTGCTTATCATACATCTCACTCCTTATTTATTCACTCACTTTAATAATTTCGATTCTCTGAAACTCTAATTCACCATTTCGGATTTCTTGATAAATAGAATCAATATAGCTTTTTAAATTAAAGTTCCCTTCAATTTTTTTAGCCTTTTCAATAGCTGCAACTAAAATTCCTAAATCATCTTTTCCAGCGAAATAAAGGTCATCAATTTTGATGATGTAAGTGTTCATGCTGGGATCGCCACCTTGTTGAAATAATGCACGTTGTGTGGAACCTGATAATATAAGTCGCCAGGTGTGTTATATCTCGCTAACGCTGATTGCAACTCCGCTTCGCTGTAACAAATTGTTTTTGATCTAGATTTTTCGAAATGCCATACGATGATTGCGTATGGCTGTGTGTTAAAACCGATGCATGTTGGTTTCATTCCGTTCCCTCCAATACTTTGATTGCGTCTTGTATAGCATCGTATACTTCCTCACTTGTTCCAAATAACGTTGCTTTTTCATTGATGTTATTAATCGCTTCACGATAGCGTTCAATCTTTCTTTCTAGTTCCTGCACTCGTTCGGCTTGTTCTTTTAAATAGTTATAATCACCTTCACTTAGCGTATATACCTTGCCCCAATGTCCCTTTATTCCGTCAAGGTATTTGTAATAAACTTTATCCACTAACACCCTCTCTTCTATCTCTTCCAACCGTTCTTTACTCATCTGAATCAACCCTCCAATGCTTCTTTGGCTATTTGATGAATCTTGTCATATGTTGGGTTGAAGTCGCCTAGCCCGCGAGTAATGGCTTCGATTTCTTTGAGCGCCTTTTCAAATTTACTTTCGAATTCATGTTCGGAAACTGTTGCTTCCGAATGATCGCCTTGCGCTGCCCATTCTCTGTTTAATCGAGCAGCATAATCATAGGCCTCAAATTCATTTTCAATAACTTTCCATGATTTTGTTGTACCATCGCCACTATCAAATACAGTTACGACATACACTTTTGCCATTTCATTCACCCCTTAAAATCTCATCAAATTTTGATAGTCTTTGCTTCGCAATCTCCCGTCTGTAGCTAGTCGCTTTGTTTTCAATAGGCTGTGACATTTCGAGGATTCTGTCGTATGCACGCTTTCCAATTTTGTCGATTAAATCAGCAGTCCGAATATTTGAAGTTGCTAGAATTGGTTTCTGACGTCTGTAACGTCCGTCAATAATCGTGAATACCGTTTCTTGCACCCAATCCGATGTTTTTTCTGCTCCTAGATCATCGATAATTAACAAGTCACAAATGTTTAATGCTTTTAAAATCTGCTGTTCAGTTTCTTTGTTGTTATAGTTAAATGTCGCTTTGATTTTGTTCAACAGTTCAGGCATTGAAATGAATACAACTACTTTCCCATGTTTCGTCAAATGATTATGAACCGCTGCCGCTAAATGTGTTTTCCCGTTACCAGGCTCGCCCCATATCATGATTGAATCTGCTCCGTACTCTTCAAAATGTTCTGCATAGTGCTTGGCAATCTTATAAGCATTTTCCGCACCACTACGAATCTCGAAGTTTTCGAAACTAGCATTTAAGTATTTGTCTCCGATATTGCTAATCGAGAATAACTCACGAACTTCATTTTCTTCTTTGGCTCGTACCAGTCGATTAACTTCTTCCATTTTTGCTTGTTTCTCGCATTCGCAAATCGGTTGTACCCATCGTTTACGGCCGAGCACTTCGATTTCAATCGCTGGTATATCTTGTTTACAATAAGGACAGATTTTACTAGAGTGAGAAGTCGTCTTCTGCTGATCTACTAGAGTGTTCATGACTGCGTTGAGAACGCTCACTATTTACACCTCGTTTCTGTTTAAATTCCGCGTCGTCGCGTTCGACTTCGGCTAAATTAGTAATTCTTTTATGCTGCCAGTCTTTTAAGATAGTTTCGATATATCTTAGAGTTGCCCGATTTGATAGAACTGCCCGTCTAATAGCTTCTAAGATTAAGTCGTGAGGATAATCTTTAATCCAGTATTCAATCGTTTCTATTTCGATTGGTGACAGGTTATAGCGAATGTTTTCTTGGACTGCTTGGAATATTTCTTGGCTGCGATCAGCAGTATTAGTAGTAGAATTATTAAATGTATTATTAATAAATGTAATATTCTCTTTAACCTTTTCTTCCATAGGGGTATTGAACTTTTCTTCCATAGGCTCTTGAACTTTTGTTCCATAGGTATGGAACTTTTCTTCCATAGGTTGTGGTACAACAATTGTTAAATACCGACCTTCAATTTCTTTTGTGCCCTCTTTGTATTTCACTTTTGATGCGATATAGCCGTACTCAATAAGTTGATTAATCCATTTAGATACGGATTTTTTGCTTACTTCATATAATTCTGCAAAATAAGAATTCGTTGCCCAACAGTAACCCTTTTCGTGACAAAGTGCTGTGATTTCTCCGTATAGCAATTTGGCATTTGGTGTTAACCTTTTGTCATACCTCACATTAGCTGGGATAATGGCGTAATAACTTCGATGCATTTGCCCGCCCTCCTTTATGATTGAGGGGATTTCTCCCCTCGTAGATTAGTAGAATGGTAACTCTGAATCATTCACTTCTGGAATTTCTTCAAATATTGGCGCTACTTCTTCCTGCACTTCTTTTTGTTCCTGTTGATGTGCTTGCTGTTGTAAATGCTGTTGCGCTTTTCGTATTTTTTGTTGCTCTACAGCATCAAACATTGTTTGTATAGCTTTTTTAATAACTGGATCTGTACGCTCTTGATTAAGCAACCATTCTAGGTAATCATGTTGTGCTTTATAAATTTCTTTTAATGTTTTCCCTTTGTATTTTCCGAATGTGAGTTTGATTTTTGCTGCATCTTCAGGCGTCATTGTTTCAATCTGCTCAGTTTGGATATACTCTTGCATATCCTCGATATCTTGAGTGAATACATCAGATAAGCTGGCTACGGTTAAAGTTGCGTCAATTTGAGCTCGTTTTTTCGCCATTTTTAAACAAGTGTTTGCTAACGTATACGGATCTTGATTGATATACTTTTTCTCTTTTGTGTTGCAGTGACCGACACCTTCAGTAATTTTGATGCCGTTTTTGTATAATTCACATCGAACAGTAAAAGCAAAGAAACCTTTTTCATAATCTTGAACGCGTTCTGTAACTTCGTACTCGCTTGTTAAACCCATTAACATTAAGATTTTCTCTGCCCCAGGTTTTAATAAAGTAGGTTTATTTGTTCCAGGAATAATTCCATAGTCATGATCTGCTTTTAATGTATTTTGAACGACCATTTGAAATTGATTGATTTTTGATAAAGTACCTTGAATTGCGTTTAAATCCATAGAATCGATAATTGAAAGAGAATCGACTTGGTTTTGCACTTTTAAAGCTGTTTCGGCCATTATTAAACCCTCCTTAAAGAATTTGTAATGATTCTTTTTCCACAAGTTTCGCTCCAGGAACTTCTGTTTCTTTCAAACGTTTGGCCAATTCGCTTTTGCTAATTGTTTTTGTGATTTTCACAAATTCTTCTGGAATTAAATCCTCGTTTTCTACTTCCACAGAAGTAGATTTGCGGAGTGATATTGTAAATTTCGATGTTTTTACACGTTTTTCACCTGTAAGCAACAAAGTATCTTGCATCGCTTCTTTCATGCGTTCAACGCCATTCTCAAGCGATTTACGACGGTCAGCTAAACGTTTTTCTTCCGCTTTTAAACCGGCAATATCGGATTCAAGATTTTTCACAACCATCGCATAACCTTCTAATTTTTCGCTAATTTCTCCGTTCACCGAATCGATAGCAAATTTCAATTCTTCTTCCGTGTATTCACCTGATTCAATTAAAAACTGAATGTTACGGTACATTTCGTTTAATTCGTATAATGTAGCCATCTAAGCCCTCCTATGCTATAATTTCAGTAACCAAATTTTTTTGAAACGTAGACCACTTGTATGGTGGTCTTTTTAAATTTCTTCGAGGGATCCGTCATCCATGAGATACTCCCACAAACAACTCGGACTGCAAAACAGTTCATCATCGAATGTTGCGGCGCCATCTCCTGGATAGATAATCTCATGACACGTTTTACATTTTCCGATCGGGCTAGCTACATCTTCCGGATAAACTCCGCCGAGGACCATTGGATTTTCAACATCGACTGGTCTCATACTGTCACCTCCTTTCTGGTGATAGAATCACCAATCTACCTACAACGTCTTGGCCGCTGGGGCTACAGAGTAGCTGCCGCTCGTCCGAATGGAGTCTTGGCGAAGCTGGGCTCGGTTGTAGATAGATTGCTAATCCCATCCGGCAGCCCACAAGCATCCGTCTTTTAGGAGGATTCGGCTAACCAACCGCTTGTGAACTGCTGGATAGGAGCGAGTTAGACTCGCAACCCATCATCATTTGTGTTATAATTGAATTAGTGTATATTAGTCTGCCGTTAACCATTTTGGTTAGCGGTTTTTTAATGAGTGTGAATATATAAGAAAACCGTTGAGATAATTCCGAATAATAACGGTCCAAAGAACCAAATGAAATCTGATATGGTACCTTGTCCTTCGAAAAAGTAATCATTGAGCCACTTCATCTGATCACCTCGCTTGATAGCAACAACTTTTGAATTAATGTCAACTTACGCCATTTAAACTTTCGCACCTTTTGACCACCTCGCATAAAATTCCTCGATTTGATAAATCATGTATTGTTAAGTAAAATCTGCGTTGGTTTTCGAGCTTTTGAATCCGTTCAATTGAACGAATCAAATCAATAGTTCTTGCCATAGCCAAATCTAATCGCCCATCTTGTGTATGCATGCCGATCATTTCTAAAAGATCATCAATGCACGCTTTCTCTTTCGCGATTTCCAAACTAATCATTCTTAAATCCATTTCAATAAAACACCTCCGATATTGATAAATGCTGCCGGCACCGTCTGCAATAGATTAAACGCGTTGATAATTACGTCCGGACCGAATGTCATCAAAGCCGCTTGCGCATCACATCCAGTCGCCCGAATCCAGTCAAAGAATGTGCGAATATCGATGATGTGTCGGCCGGACTCAATTTTGCTAATCGTCGATTGTGTCATGTTGAGTTTGTCCGCTATTTCTTCCTGCGTTAATTTTGCTTTTTTGCGGAATTGTTTGAGTATCTTGTGATACTCTGTTGCGATTTGCACGATATTCACCCCCCTTGGAATATTCCGATTCGGAATATTCAGTTTCAGAATTTATTCATTATTTGAATTTCTATCTAAGCAAAATGAGATTAATATATAGATAGAGGTTCTGCCCGACCTCTAACTAGTTTTTTGCCCTCGTATCAGTCTGAGCCATTCAGCTTGACTGATGTAAATGCCTAATCGCTCGTTCATATATTCAATGTTCTTGTCTGCCCACTCGAACACTTTATCTCTTGGATAACGAGCTTGGACTGCTTTATCTCGTGGAAACCCATCCATGCGTATAATTTTTTCCACTTGTGGCAGTGAGCAGTTAAAGAATTTGGCTAAATCGGACTTTCTCATTCGTTCAGGATATTCGAATTTTGATTTCATATATTCACGGCCATCTTCAACACCCTGGAGATAAGCTTTCTCGATAACTGCTGTGAGTCTTTTCTCGAAAAGTTCGTATTCTTGTGATTGAATATCCTCGAGCAATCGGCTTAGGTTCATTTGCTAGCCCTCCTTTTGTTCAAAAGGCTGTTGCCCGACAGCCTTTTATATTACTTTTTTGTTTGATAAAAATTTGTTAATGAAATAGATTTGACCGCGCCCAGTTCACCTCCTATGCGGTTTTGTTTTTCATGCCATTTTCACAACAAAATGTTGTGTTATTATCTAAAAAAAGTTCTGATGGTTCAGCATCAAATAATTGAGCTATAGCTAAAGCTATATGAAGCGAAGGAGTTCTTACACCTTGTTCAATCATCCCATAATAACTTTCACTAATATTGATGTTGAATCTTTCTGAAAGTTGTTTCACCACATCTTTTTTGGAGCCAACCATTATTTTTACGGCATTCAATTAATTTCGTTCGTCTCATCTATTCACCCCCAACTTTTTGTTGTTTTTATATTACACAACATTTTGTTGTCTGTCAACTTAAAAATAAGATTTTTAGTTGTGTTTTTATATATTATTTTCAATAACCCAACATACAGTTGTATAATGTTATTAAAACAATGGCAGAAAGGGGTGCGAATAATGTCCACTATCCCCGAACGGCTTAAATCGCTACGTAAAGAAGCTAAATTAACACAAGCTGATGTTGCAAAATTTTTAAATATAAGTGAGAGTGCGTATGGCTATTACGAACAAGGTAGAAACGAAATTTCTATAAGCAATTTAAAAAAATTAGCAAAGAAATATGATGTTAGTATTGACTACATAACGTGCGAAACTGATATCAGGAAACCTTATTCGGACAAAGCCGAAAAAGACATCGCTAAACGAATACAAAAATTCCGAGAAGAAATTGAAAATTCGGATGGATTAGCATTCAATGGAGAGCCGCTTTCAGAAGAAGCAAAAGAATCACTTATTGAATCGATGGAGTATATTTTTCGGCAGACGCAGAAAATTAATAAGAAGTATATTCCTAAGAAGTTTAGGAATGAAGAATAATACATTGGGGATGATTTGATGGATAAAAAGTATGAAGAAAGATATAAAAGAATGAAAGAAGAACTTGATAAAGCGAAAAAATCACATGAAAATGGCATTCTAATGTCATATAAAGTAAGACACATGAAAGATGGTAGGGTTTGTAGTAAATGCGAAAAATTTGATGGATACACAACAAGTGTTATAGAGGCTGTAATAGGCGTTAATCACCCGCCTTTTCACGAAGGGTGTCGTTGTTTAGCTATTTATTCGATAACTGAAATAAAAAAATAAACTATGTCTTGTTTTTTACTATAAAATGTGGTGATTGAATGTGGTTGAAAAACGAAGTTGTAAAACTAATTAAAAAACATAATACATCTGACCCATTTGAAATTGCAGCTCAGAAAAACATCCATGTCATCAAATGGGATTTACACGAACAAATCAACGGTTATTATAAATACGATCGTCGAAATCGATACATAGTAATTAATTGCAACTTAGACGACGATTTTCAACGTGTAGTATGTGCCCATGAACTTGGGCACGCAATATTGCATACCAGGGTTAACACGCCGTTTATGCAGAAAAATACTCTATTATCAGTTAATAAGATTGAGAGAGAAGCCAACAGATTTGCTGCTGAATTATTAATACCGGATGATTGTTTTATAGAATACAATAACATCTTTGACATCGCTTCTGCATATCAAGTGCCAGTTGAACTGGTCGAATTGAAATGTAAGAAGTATTTTTAATACACACAAAAACGAACATATATTCTGAAAGGATGGTTAACGTGAGTTATGTTCGAAAACTTAAAGAAAAAAATAAATATCAATTAGTAGCTGATTTAGGTTATAGAGGTAAAAGGCGTTTAAGAAAAACTAGGATTATCACAGCAAAAAGTGAAAAAGAAGCTGAACGCCAATTAATTTTATTTGAAGCCGAATTAAAACAAAAAGAGGAATTGTATTTTGGAGAAACCGCAAACATTACATTAAATGAACTTTACCCAAGATGGAAGGAACATTATGCTAAACAACATTACAGCCCAAGAACTTTTGTTGACAATTGCACTCATTTAGAAAAGCGAATATTACCCGTTTTCGGGGATATGAAATTAAGGGATATAAAAAAAGTGGATATAGCTTTTTTTATTAGTGATTTGCAAAGGAAAAACAAACGACTTGATGGGTTAGATGGGAATCTTGCCCCTTCAACTATTAGAAATATTTACAAAGCATTCGCAAGTATTATGAGGGCTGCGGTAGAATGGGAATTAATAGATGAATCGCCATGCAAAAACATCAAGTTACCAAAATTGAAATACGAAGAAGGAAAGGCATATAACGAAAATGAGGTTGCCCGGTTATTTGAACGATTAAGGAAAAGGGAAAGTCCTGAAAAATGCTTAATTGTCGAATTAGCAATTGTCAGTGGCGCAAGACAAGGCGAAATTGCTGCGCTTGAGGAAAAACATTTAAACGCCGAGAATAGCAGCATTTTGATTGAACAAGCACTGGTTATAGCTAAAAAAGAGGAATTTGAACAAGCGAAAGACGGACTGATTTTAAAAGAAACCAAAGGTAAAAGAAAACGTGTTGTGACAATTCCAAAGAACGTAATGGATGAATTAATTCGGTGGGTAACCATGAAAAAACAACATTTAGCCCAATTAGGTAATGAAAGAAAATGGAAAGAACATACATTTCTATTTTCTGATGAAAACGGGAAGCCGTATCGACCGGACTCCATTAGTCAATGGTGGGAGCGGTTTATGGATCGCAATCCGGATTTACCTCGTATTCGATTCCATGACTTACGACACACATCAGCAACTTTATTAATTCATGCCGGGGAACACCCAAAAGTTATACAGTCTCGATTAGGACACGCAAATATAAGTACTACTTTGAATGTTTATGGACATCTATTAAAAGAAACGGATCAACGAGCAAGTTCACATTTTGAAAAATTTTTCATCGGAAATGAAGAAAAAGAGTGATTTGGGCTATTTTTGGGCTAAATATTTTTTGATACATGTCGATGAATAAAAATTAAAAACCTTACAACCGTTGTGGCTGTAAGGCTTTTGTGNTGTATAAGTTTCTGACATTGGGCTCGAGCCGGGCCCGCGGAAAGCGTCCCCGGAACGGAAATCAATTTTCTTCAATTATCAAAAAAACACCATTTTCTCCCGGGAGAAAATGGTGTTTTTTATCTTTTATCCCAGCCTCTTTTTTGTGAATTCAATTCCCCCGACCGGAGCTTGAGGGGACTCAGTCGAAGATTCCTGATCGTGAAGTATGCCCATTATGTTTATTTTTTTGTCATATTTTTTTCGTAGGGGATTGTCGGCGTTTGTCGAATATAAAAAATTGGAGGTGTTGGATATGGCAAATTGGGAATACAAAGTGGAAACCCGTCCTATGAGCTTGGAGGGAGAAAGCAATGTTGAAACCATGCTAAATGAATATGGAGGTGAAGGTTGGGAATTGGTCAACATCGTCCCAGAATATACCAACACGACAAATGACCAAAATCAAGTGGACAGCATTTATGTAGATTACTACACTTTTGTCTTTAAGCGTCAGAAATAATCAAGGAATGATTTCGGGGAAAAATGTTGAAGTTTCACTATGGGTACAGCAAAAAGCCTTACAACCGTTGTGGTTGTAGGGCTTTTTCTAGCGTTCCGGGAGAAAACTGAGCTTTGGCACTTGATCATACCGCACTAATCATATAATGATTTTGACGACCCGGCCAATAAAATAAAACACACATTCCTCTCGGTTACTTCAATGGAGCAGGCCACATTTATTAAATGGAGGACAAATAAAAAAACAGAAAAATCCAAATGAAATTCTAATGTTTTTTGCAATGGATATTTTTCATTTTGACTAATATATTTGTCAAAACGACAAATATCATTTACAATTGATTCGAGGTGATAAAATGAAAACCCGTCTCAAAGAATTACGGGCAAGAGATGGCCTCACTCAAACGGAGTTAGCGAAAAGGGCCAGAATCTCCAGACAAACAGTAAGTTTAATCGAAAGAAATGAATATATGCCTTCATTATTGATTGCTGTCAGAATTGCAAAGGTATTTAATGAACCAATTGAAAATGTATTTATTTTTAGTGAGGAGGAACTGTCATGAAATTATTGATTCTGTATATTGCGATTTTTTATATGGAATATATGAGTTGTTGTCCGGATTAAAGATGCAATCATTTGAGGGAAATATATTAATCGTTTCCAACTTGGCTGTGATCTTCTGTTTAATATTGGCACGTTTGAATATATGGAAAGCGGAACAAGGGAGCTTGATGGAAGTCAGCATGGAAGAGGAAGATAGTCATCAAGTGTCATTGGAAAGGAAAGCTTATACTGCTGCAACTTATATTCAAATAGCAATGTCCATTTCCTTTACGGCTCTTCTGATAGGATTTTTACTATTAAGAGATTCTCAACCAGTAATTGTGTTCGCAAGCGCTATACTGATGGTTGTTTCAATTGCGAGCTTTATTCCAAGTGAAAAGATTGTGAAAATTACAAATCCCAATTTTATGTTTCCCGATCCTCAATCAAAAAATTATCATGAAGAATATTTTGAACAATTTGATGATGGTGAAAAATATGTCATGTTAAAAGGTTTATTTCATCTATACCAATTGGTCATTTGGGGTCTTGTGATTTTAGCATTTGGTCTCATGTTTTATTCTGTGTTTACAGGTAACTCACAGCTAGTCGGTATCATTGGTATTGGTGCATTATTAATGCTAATTCAAGTGAGCTATACAATCAGTTTAAAACCGGGTAAGTTGAAATAGGATCTCCTTCTGCTTTTATTAAGTAGTTAGAAGCTATTATTTGTGTAATATATGTGTAATAAATTTTTTCAACAGGACATTTTGAAAAAGAAAAAGCTTGCAAACATTGATAAATCAACATCTGCAAGCTTTTTTCTAGCGTCCCAGGAGGGATTCGAACCCCCGACCGACGGCTTAGAAGGCTGTTAAAAAATTTTTATACATTTATATGAATTAATAAACCCTTATTAAATCGATTTTTTCATTAAATTTTTTCATTCATAGACGAGAACGCTTGTTTCTATTTACTCAATTTTATATAATTTTGGGCAAACTTTGGGCTAAAAATGGTTTTATTAATTATTTCAAATTATCAATGGCATATTGAGCTTCTTCCGGAGTGAATTTTTCGCCATATTCAGAAACTAACTGATCATAGATAGCCTGATTTGACATATTCATTGTTTCTGCATAATCTTGTGCTTTTTTCAATGCATTTGCTTTCCAATCCCAATCGAGATTGTCGACTNGTAGCGTCCCAGGAGGGATTCGAACCCCCGACCGACGGCTTAGAAGGCCGTTGCTCTATCCAGCTGAGCTACTGAGACATATTTCGTTTTCCAAAGGACAATATTTATTATATTAGTGTAGTGTGAAAATGTCAACGGATTTTTTTATTTTTTCCCTGATTTTCACACTACATTTTTCTCCAATTATTCCAATTGAAATTCCTGTTGAAAAATTTCTTCGCCTTGATCTGTATAAGCGGTGACTCTCCAAACATTCTCCTTGCAATCAATCACCGCGTAACTCTTTTTATCCATTCCCCGCGGCTTCAACAAACTGCCCGGGTTTACAAACAAGGCATTGTCTATCAACTCTGCCCCCAGCACGTGTGAATGGCCAAAAAAAACCGCATCGGCTTCCACTTCTTTTGCGCGATAAAACAAATTCATCACGGTGGACTTCACATTGAATAAATGGCCGTGAGTCACAAAAATCTTTTTCCCTTCCACTTCAAACAGCTCTTCATCCGGGAAGCGTTTGTCCCGGTCGCAATTTCCGCGAACCCGTTTGATCCCTTCCAAATACGGATGATCGTAATCCAGTTCGCTGTCTCCGCAATGAATGACCACATCCACCTCAGGATGGCGGCTTTTTACCGTTTGAATAATTTCTGCATCTCCGTGGGTATCGCTCATTACTAATATTTTCATCGGATTCACCCTTATTGGTTGCTTTTCACGAAAAAATCCTCTAACTACATAAAATATTAATAAATTTTTCTATAAATGTAAAAGGTTCATTCAAAATTTCTTAGCCGTTCTGATTGAAATTTATGCAAATGCCTGAAGAAATATACATCGTCTTGTCCCAAACAAAAAAGAGGCCGCTTGTGCCCCTTTTCTTACGCTTTTTTCACAAATTCGGATTTCAGTTTCATGGCGCCAAAGCCGTCAATTTTGCAGTCGATGTTATGGTCGCCTTCCACCAATCGGATGTTTTTCACCTTTGTCCCGATTTTTAATGTGGATGAACTCCCCTTTACCTTCAAATCTTTAATGATGGTCACCGTATCGCCATCCTGCAAGATATTGCCGTAAGCATCTTTTACGATCAGTCCATCTTCTTCTGTTTGTTCATCCCCGCTCCATTCATGGGCGCATTCAGGACAAATAAACAAATTTCCATCTTCATAGGTATATTCCGAATTGCATTTTGGACAGTTTGGTATCATTTCCTTTTCCTCCATTTTCACAGCATTACCAATAATATAATAAATCCTTATGGAGAATTCAATTGTTTATAAAAATTACCAAACTGTCTGCTTCTTATTTCAATACATTCGGCAATTCCTCTGTCAGCTTTCGAATGGCATTTCCGCGGTGGGAAATGGCCCCTTTCTGTTCCGGAGTCAGTTCCGCCATGGTTTTGCCGAGTTCCGGTACGTAAAAGATCGGATCATAGCCAAAACCGTTTGAACCACGTTTTTCGTGCAAGATTGTCCCTTCACAAGTGCCACGGAAAGTTTTGGTTTTGATATCCGGTCCGCTGATGGCGATGACACAGACGAAGCGGGCGGTGCGTTTTTCATCGGGCACTCCCTCCAAGTTCACGAGCACTTTTTGAATATTCGCTTCATCGTCATGATCCCCCGCGTAACGGGCGGAATACACCCCTGGTTCGCCTCCCAGGGCGTCTACCTCCAATCCGCTATCATCCGCTATCACAAGTTTTCCAAGGGCTTTTGAGAGCGTTTCCGCCTTCAATACCGCGTTTTCCTCAAAGGTTGTTCCCGTCTCTTCTATTTCCATGTCGTTTGCGATATCCAACATGGTGATGACCTCGTAATTCAGCGGTTTGAAAATGGCTTCAAAATCTTTGGCTTTTCCTTTGTTTTTTGTTGCAATCACTACTTGTTTCATTCTTCCGACTCCTCTGTTTGAATGAGCTTCGCATCTTCGCCAAGAACCGATTTTTGTATTTCAATCAATTCGCGAATCCCTTTATCCCCCAAATCAAGCAATGCATTCAATTCATCGCGGGAAAAAGTCGCTTCCTCCCCGGTACCCTGAATTTCAACAAACCGGCCGCTTCCTGTCATGACAAGATTCATATCCACCATTGCTTCAAAATCTTCCGCATAATTCAAATCCAACACAGGACCGATGGATTCGATGAAACCTACACTTGTCGCAGCCAAGAAATCTGTCACAGGGAACTTTTCAAATGGGGTTTCTTTATGAAGTTTTGCAATGGCCTGTGTCAAGGCAACAAATGCACCTGTAATGGAAGCCGTACGCGTTCCTCCATCCGCTTGAATGACATCGCAGTCTATCCAAATCGTTTTTTCCCCCAATGCTTCCAAATCGACCACTGCCCGCAGTGCCCGTCCAATTAAACGCTGGATTTCCATCGTACGGCCGCCGATTTTCCCCCGGGATGCTTCACGGACTGTCCGCTCTTGTGTGGCTCTTGGCAGCATGGAATATTCTGCAGTGATCCAGCCTTTCCCTTGTCCACGAAGAAAACTTGGCACCTTGTCTTCCAATGTGGCTGTGCAAATCACTTTTGTATTTCCAACTTGAATCATTACTGAACCTTCAGGATGCATCAAATAATCCGTTTCTATAGAGACTGGTCTTAATTCGTTTACTTCTCTTCCATCTACTCTCATGCACTTTCCTCCTAAAAATAATCGCCCATATATTAACATACTTTTCCTTTAGAAAAAAGTCATTGCACATTTTTAAAACTTTTCAGGCATACACTCATTATAGCTTGTAGCACTGCCCTACAAGTAAAAAAGCTCGAAATGTACCTTTCGAGCTTTCTTCATGTCTCATGCAATTCGGTACAACCGATACTATTGCCGCATCTGTACCGAATCGCATGAGACTCAAAGTGATTGGATAAAATATCGCTTTTATTTTAAATGTATTTTTCGGATATCCAGATGTTCCATTTCCAGCCAATTTTCAGCGATGGAACGGAAAATGGGCACAGAGCCGGTCACATAGAAAATATGATGCGGTTTGCTTTTTTCTGTTCGAAACAAATGTTGATAGTTCAAAAGTTCCTTTACTTCTTTTGCCGTTTCTTCCGCTGAAGATAAAACGGTCACATTGGGTCCCACTACCTTTTCGATATGATGTTGGATCATCGGATAGTGGGTACAACCTAAAATGACTGTATCAAAACTTTTATTTTCAAGCGGCTTTAATCCATTGGCTACAAGGTCGAATGCAAACTGTCCTTCATATTCTCCGCTTTCCACAAGCGGCACAAATGTCGGACACGCAAGAGGAATGATTTTCGCCTTTGTGTTTAATGAAAGAAGTGCACGTTCATATGCACCGCTTTTTATGGTTCCTTCCGTTGCAAGTACGACAATTTCATTGCGCCGTGTTTTTTTCACCGCTGCCCGGGCTCCTGCATTGATGACGCCCACTACCGGAATCGAAAGCTGTTCCCTTAACGCGTCCAATGCAACCGCTGTTGCCGTATTACATGCGACGACGAGCATTTTAATATGTTTCTTTTCCAATGCTCTTGCCAATTGCAGCGTAAATTTGAGAACCTCTTCCTTTCTTCGTGGGCCATAAGGGCACCTTGCAGTATCTCCAATATAATAGATTGTTTCATTAGGTAAAGCTTTGATGATCTGTTTTGCAACCGTTAAGCCGCCAACTCCTGAATCAATAACGCCTATCGGGGCATTCACTTGTTACCGCCTCTATCCTATTTCATTTGTATGTCAATTCATATCTATTCTATTTTGGATTAATTCTTTACTTCGTTCAACGATTCTTTATTATATACAAAGAAATAGGAGGAGACAATCTTTTCAACTGAATGCCATGATCATCAATGCTAATTTGCCCGAAACATGCACAGCTTAAACATAAAAAAGAATGTGGATGCAAAAACGGCTGTTATTTTGAAAAGGAATACAGATATGATGAACTGAATCGCAAAATTTTTTTAGTGCAATGATAATTCGTCTAGCCTTAACAACTCGATCAGTGCCTGTGACCTGCTGGAAACTCCCAGCTTTTGGATTGTGTTCGAAATATGATTTCTCACTGTTTTTTCACTGATACCCAATTTCTGGGATATTTCTTTTGTGGAATAATCCAAAATTAATAATTGGAATATTTCCCGCTCTCTTTTCGTTAGTAGCGAACGATGCTGCGGGCTACTCATAAGGCAACACCCTCCTATCTCCTCTCTATGTAAAGTATGTCAGGAGGGGTAATGCTGTGAGGGCATTTTCACTATTTCCCAATTAATATTGCCTTTTGTTCCTCAGTCCATGGGGCAGGTCTTCCTGTTTCCTTATTGATTTGCACCAAAGCCCCTCTTCCCGTTAATACAATTTCATCTTTTTCATTTTTTACCATATAATGAAGATCTATGGATGAATTCCCCACACGTGCTGTTTTCACATAAACCCTCAATTTCTCTTCGTAATAGACCTGCTTCAAATAATCGCATTGCAAATCCGCTGCAACGGGGATCAATTGTTCATCTTGCGAACCCCAATTGCTTTTGATGTTCAGCCATTTGAAATACTCAATGCGGGCATGTTCAAAATAAGAAAAAGGCACCACATTGTTCAAATGGCCATACATGTCTACATCACCAAACCGGACTATTTCTTCAGTGTAAAATTTAAATTCTTTCTCCCATTGTTGTAAATCGTCAATATAAGCTTCTTTCATATTCCCATCCCCTTATTTTATTCATATAACAATTATGATTATACAATAGTTGTTTGAACATCGAAATGAATGAAAATGTCGAACCGTGTTGAAAGGGGTGGGGAAAAGTAGGGGGGAATTCGATATTGCAGCCCCTCTGCAATCAAATCGCTTACTATAGTATGCAAACTCTTTAAAATTGGTCATCCATTTTTCAAAAAAAACAGCCAATCCGAAATCGAATTGGCTGCGTTTTTTTGTATTAGTCTACCATGTGGTCGGAACCGAAGAATTTGCGGAACATGTGAACAGTTGTCGCTCTGTTTAGAGAAGCAATGGATGTTGTTAAAGGAATACCTTTAGGACATGCAGCAACACAGTTTTGAGAGTTACCGCAGTTTGCTAGTCCACCTTCACCCATGATTGCATCCAAACGTTCGTCTTTGTTCATCGCACCTGTTGGATGTGTGTTGAACAGACGCACTTGAGAAAGCGGAGCCGGACCAATGAAGCTGGATTTCTCGGAAACATTTGGACAAGCTTCGAAACAAACACCGCAAGTCATGCATTTTGATAATTCATATGCCCATTGACGTTTACGTTCAGGCATACGTGGACCTTCACCCAAGTCGTAAGATCCGTCAATTGGAATCCACGCTTTAACTTTTTTCAACGCATTGAACATACGGCTACGGTCAACTTGCAAGTCACGCACAACTGGGAAAGTTTTCATTGGTTCAAGGCGAATTGGTTGTTCAAGTTGATCGACCAACGCAGAGCAGGATTGACGTGGACGACCATTAATCACCATCGAACATGCACCACAAACTTCTTCGAGGCAGTTCATATCCCAAGTAACTGGTGTTGTTTGTTTTCCATCAGCAGTTACTGGATTTTGACGAATATACATTAATGCCGAAATCACGTTCATGCCTGGGCGATATGGTACATCAAATTCTTCCCAGCGGCTCGCACCATTTGGATTATCTTGACGTAAAATTTTAAATCTTACTTTTTTTCCACTTTCCACTTGTTGTGTACTCATGATTAATTATCCCCTTTCGAAGAGTAGTCACGTTTACGAGGTGGAATTAATGATACGTCCACATCTTGATAAGTAATGATTGGCTCTCCAGTAGATGGATCGAATTTCGCCATTGTTGTTTTCAAGAAGTTTTCATCGTCACGTTCTGGGAATTCCGGTTTATAGTGCGCACCGCGTGATTCGTTACGCAATAAAGCACCTTTTGTGATTACTCGTGCAAGATACAACATGTTTTTCAATTGACGAGTGAAGTGTGCGCCTTGGTTGCTCCACTTTTGAGTGTCGTGGATGTTGATATTTTCCCAACGTTCCAACATATCACCAAGTGTGTCATATGTTTTTTGTAGGCGGTCATTATAACGTACAACTGTTACGTTGTCTGTCATCAATTCGCCTAGTTCTTTATGAAGCAAGTATGCGTTTTCATTTCCTTTATCCATATTTAGGATGTTATCCCATTTTTGCTGCTCTTGTTTTTCATATTGATCATATAGAGATTGTGGCAGATCGTCCGCATGTCTTCTCAAGCCTTCCATGTATTTAACTGCGTTAGGTCCGGCAACCATACCGCCGTAAATCGCAGAAAGCAAGGAGTTCGCGCCTAAACGGTTTGCACCGTGTTGACTGTAGTCACATTCTCCGGCAGCAAATAGACCAGGAATTTCAGTCATTTGATCGTAGTCAACCCATAATCCACCCATTGAGTAGTGAACTGCAGGGAAGATTTTCATTGGTACTTTACGTGGGTCGTCACCAACGAATTTTTCGTAAATTTCAATGATACCGCCGAGTTTAACGTCAAGTTCATGCGGATCTTTGTGAGACAAGTCAAGGTATACGATGTTTTCACCATTGATACCTAATTTTTGGTTTACGCAAACATCGAAAATTTCACGAGTTGCGATGTCACGAGGTACTAAGTTACCATATTTAGGATATTTTTCCTCTAAGAAGTACCAAGGTTTACCATCTTTATATGTCCAGATACGTCCACCTTCACCGCGGGCAGATTCACTCATTAGACGGTTTTTGTCGTCACCAGGAATCGCAGTTGGGTGAATTTGGATGAACTCACCGTTCGCATATGATGCACCTTGTTGATATACGATAGACGCTGCTGAACCAGTGTTGATGACAGAGTTTGTTGATTTACCGAAGATGATACCAGGACCACCTGTTGCCATAACTACTGCATCAGAGCGGAATGATTTGATTTCGGAAGTTTTCAAATCTTGCGCTACGATACCACGGCAAACTCCTTCATCGTCAAGAACGATACCAAGGAATTCCCAGTGTTCATATTTTGTTACTAAACCTTCCACTTCGTAGCGGCGAACTTGTTCATCAAGAGCGTAAAGCAATTGTTGACCTGTTGTTGCACCTGCGAATGCAGTACGGTGATGCAATGTACCACCGAAACGACGGAAGTCAAGTAAACCTTCAGGAGTACGGTTGAACATAACTCCCATACGGTCGAACATGTGAATGATACCAGGTGCTGCTTCACACATCGCTTTAACTGGTGGTTGGTTTGCTAAGAAGTCCCCACCGTAAATTGTATCGTCAAAGTGGATCCATGGAGAATCCCCTTCACCTTTTGTATTTACTGCACCATTAATTCCGCCTTGCGCACATACTGAGTGTGAACGTTTAACAGGAACTAATGAGAATAATTCTACTTCAGTACCCAATTCGGCTGCTTTCATCGTTGCCATTAGACCAGCCAAGCCGCCTCCAACAACGATTAATTTCTTTTTAGCCATGATCTTTTCTCACTCCTCTTTTCTGTTTGGATGTTCTATTTAGTGATTAAGCGAATGCTAGAATTGCAGATACACCGATAATGCTGATGATTACAAAGAATATCATAGATAGCCATGAGAATACTTTTTGGGAATGTGGTGATTGTGTAATACCCCAGCTTACACAGAATGCCCATAAACCATTAGATAAGTGCAATGTAGCTGCAAGGATACCCACAATGTAGAATCCTAACATCCAAGGATTTGCAACGATTTCTTCCATCATATTGAAGTTTACTTCTGCACCTAAAGCTTTTTGGATGCGTGTTTGGAAAATGTGCCAAGCAATGAAGATTACTAGGAACACGCCAGTAATTCGTTGCAATAAGAACATCCAGTTACGGAATGTACTGAAGCGCTTGTTGTTTGGTGTTGCTGTAAAGGCAATGTAGATTCCATATAAACCATGGAATAAGATTGGAATGTAGATCACAATCCATTCAATTACGATTAGCAAAGGAATTTTGTCCATTCCTGCTACAAAATTGTTGTAAGCTTCTTCTCCTCTTGTTGCTGTAAAGTTTGCTAATAAGTGGAAAATTAAGAAGAGCCCTACAGGTATAACACCAAGTAATGAATGTAGTCGGCGCCAGTAAAATTCATTTTTTGCCAAGACTGATACCCCCTTAAATGATAAAAATAAGTAGTCAATAAGTCGTCACAAATTGTAAACGCTTTATGCATTGACTGTATTACTCATAATGGTACAATATTATGACAAGTTCATTGTACCCCCATGAACTATTACCGTCAAGGTTCGTTGCGAATATTTATCTAAGTAAAAATTTTTCAAAATTTTCTATAAAATTGACTGTTTTTCTCTAAAGTGACATTTTTCTCTATTTTTCGATATTTCAATAATCTCACAAAAAAAGAAAAAAATGTGTAGAAAGAGGTTCTTGGTATATGACAGCAACTAGAGACACATTCCCTTATTTCGGTTACGAACTGATCAGGGATTATTTATTGCCATCCATCCTGGGAAAACATGAAAAAGATATTCTTTATTGGGCAGGCAAAGATTTGGCCCGCAAATTCCCGTGCACCGATATCCCTTTGATCATTTCCTTCTTTAAAGATGCGGGATGGGGCGACCTCACCCTTGAAAAAGAAACGAAAGACGGATTCGTTTTCCGCTTAACGAATGATCCGGAGCAGTTAAAGATCAAAGAGCGGAATTTCCGCTTGGAAGCCGGCTTTATCGCTGAACAGATCCAAAATTTCAAAGGCTTTTTGACGGAATGCTTTGAAGAAAAAAAGGAAAACCAGCATCAAGTTTTCTTTACTGTAAAAATGGATTTGAAAGAAAAAACGAAAGAGTGAGGGGCAATTTCGCCCCCCTTTTTTATTTCACACCAATTCCTCGGCAAGGCCGAACTCTTCATGCAATGCGTTGGCGGCGCGGATCATATCATCCTGAGGCACAACAACGGAAACTTTGATCTCGGAAGTGGAAACCATTTTCACAGGTATATTTTCTTTGCATAAACGGGCAAACATTCTTGCAGCCACCCCTGGATTGGAAACCATGCCCGAACCGACGATGGACACTTTTGCCAAACCGACTTCGAAATCCGCAAATTGGAAGCCGAGTTCTTCTTTATGATCTTCAAGAACTTTCACCGCATTCGCCAAATCTTCTTTTGCAATTGAAAAAGAGATTGTCGGCTTCACTTCGCTCATAACGGACTGAACGATTATGTCCACATTCACATGATGTTTCGCCAGTGTATTGAACAAATTCGCAAGGGAAGATTTTTCCAAAGATTCATAGCCGACTGTAAAACGGATGATGTCAGTCTCATATGCAACGCCACGAACGATTAAATTTTTCTCCATTTCGATCTCTCCCTTAATCAATGTACCTCGGACATTTTTTGTACTCGAGCGGACAACGATTGGTATCTCAAATTTTTTTGCCAACTCCACTGCTCTCGGGTGAACGACTTTGGAACCCAAATAAGACAGTTCCAACATCTCATCATATGTGATGTCTTTCAGTTTGCGTGCCCGCTGAATGGTGCTTGGATCTCCTGTATACACTCCGTCAAGTTCCGTATAAATTTCAACCCGATCTGCACCGATGCTTTTTGCCACCGCTACCGCAGTTGTATCTGATCCTCCATCGCCAAGCAAGGTGATGTCATTTTCCTCATCGACCCCTTGTCCACCTGCTACAACCACAATTTCACCTTTTTTGAACCGTTCGATGATGACATCCCCGTTAAGTTCTTCGATTCGGGCATGTCCTGCCGTTTTTTTCGTTGTTCGCACCCCAAGTTGCCAACCATTGAGGGAATGGGCTCTAAACCCCCTTTTTTGAATGGCGATGGACAACAAGCTGGCGGCGATTTGGGCATTTGTGGAATGGATGGCATCCAATTCCCTTTCCGTTGGGGAATCGGATAATGAAAAGGCGATTTTTTCCAAACTGCCGTTGATCAATTCCGTTGAAGGGACCACCGCCACCACATTGCGGCCAAATTTTTTTTCTTCAATCAGCCTTTTTGCTGTTTCTCCAATTTGTTCAGGCGTAGACAAATTCTTTTCATTCAATTTCACTACAATGTTAATCATCGCTACACTCCCCTTAATTTCACTAGCCAAGCGAAGTTCCAATGTTTCTATGACGAAAGAAAAAAGCAACTCTTCACAAGGGTGGTGAAAAGCTGCCTCAATTCCCCTTTTTGAGATAGCTCCTCAGAACCATCAGGATTCTGACTGTCTAATATTGCTTTGATAAAAACAGATTCAACCCGAACGTACAATTCCATAGCACCTCGGAAATCCCGCTTCTCCTGCCGGTTGCCCATGAAGCTCCCATTACTATCTGAACATTTCAACTTTTCAAACTTACAATATCATACAGTTATTGCTTTGACAATGTGTCTCCATGGAAATGTTGATAGATGGATTCCGCAACCGCTTTGGGCATCTTTGCTTCCATCAATTCTTCAACAGATGCTTCTTTGATTTTTTTCACGGAGCCGAAATGATGCAATAATTGCTTTTTCCGCTTTGGACCCACGCCTTCGATTTCGTCGAGAACCGAGCGGAAAGCGTTCGTTTGATGCTGCTGTCTTAAAAACGTGATGGCGAAGCGGTGGACTTCATCCTGTATGCGCTGAAGCAAGTAAAAGGCGTCGCTCGTTTTTTTCAAAGGAATGGAAACGGGCGGATCCCCGAATAAGAGTTCTGAAGTGCGATGCTTATCATCCTTTGCAAGACCGGCGATGGGAATGGACAAACCCAGTTCATCTTCCAACACTTCCCGGGCCACTTCCATCTGCCCTTTTCCACCGTCGATGATGATCAGATCCGGAAGCGGCAAATGATCCCTCAATACACGGGTGTAACGCCTGCGGATGACTTCCTGCATTGCGCCATAGTCGTCATGTTTTGCAGCTTCCCTCAATTTATATTTGCGGTATTCTTTCTTTGCCGGCTTTCCATCAATAAATACGACCATTGCGCTGACCGGATCCGCACCATGCAGATGACTGTTGTCAAAAGCTTCGATGCGATATGGGGTTGCAATATTGAGCGCTTCGCCCAATTGTTGGCAGGCGCCGATGGTACGTTCTTCCTGCCGCTCGATCAATTGGAATTTTTCCTGGATGGCAAGTGTCGCGTTCTTGTTTGCCAGCTCCACCAACTCTTTTTTTTGGCCCCGTTTTGGCACTATGACTTTCACATGTAATAATTCTTCCAAAATCGCTTTATCAATATGATCCGGTATTAAAATTTCCTTCGGCTTGATGTGTTCCGTATCATAAAAACGGCCGACATAGGTTAAAAATTCCTCTTCCGGATCCCGGTATATCGGGAATAGCGATACATCCCGCTCAATCAGCTTGCCTTGGCGGACGAAAAAGACTTGCACGCACATCCAGCCTTTATCGACGGCATAACCAAATACGTCGCGGTTGGTTTGATCGCCTGACACAATTTTCTGTTTTTCCATGACCGCTTCGATATTTTGGATTTGGTCCCGATATTCTTTCGCCCGTTCAAATTCAAGCTTTTCCGCAGCCTCCACCATCTTTTTCTCCAATTCTTTTTTCACTTCTTCATGGCCGCCATTCAAAAATCGCACAATTTCATTGGTCATCTCTTCATAAATTTTCGGATCAATCTCTTTTACACATGGAGCCAAACATTGTCCCATATGATAATACAAGCAAACCCGGTCCGGCATGCGGTTGCATTTTCTCAATGGATAGATGCGGTTGAGCAGTTTCTTTGTTTCATTTGCCGCAGATACATTCGGATATGGCCCAAAATATTTTGCTTTGTCTTTTTTGACTTTTCTCGTCGTAATGATTCGCGGATATTTTTCATTCGTAATTTTTATGTAAGGATAACTTTTATCATCCTTCAGCATCACGTTATATTTCGGGTCATATTGTTTGATCAAGTTGAGTTCCAATATCAAAGCCTCCAAATCACTGGAGGTCACGATATATTCAAAATCCTCTATTTCACTTACCAAAAGCTGCGTTTTTCCGTCGTGGGAGCCGGTAAAATAGGAACGGACCCTGTTTTTTAAAATTTTTGCTTTTCCTACATATATCACCGTTCCCTGCCTGTCTTTCATCAAATAGCATCCGGGCAGCTCCGGCAAAAGCGCCAGTTTATTTTGAATTGTTTCATTCATGAAGTATCACCCTGCATTTTATCAACCTGCTTACTAACTATATTATATGGATATATGTATGCAAAAAGCGAGAAGTTTTCTCTGCGGAAACTGTGAGTATAAAAAAAGAGGCTGGGACAAAAGATAAAAAACACCATTTTCTCCCGGGAGAAAATGGTGTTTTTTTGATAATTGAAGAAAATTGATTTCCGTTCCGGGGACGCTTTCCGCGGGCCCGGCTCGAGCCC